>JALOMU010000395.1 GCA_025455285.1 Flavihumibacter sp. | reverse complement strand
ATAGGTATTGAATTCATCTTCTTCACAATCATCGTCATCATCGTCCACAGTTTCGCGCTGAAAGAGCCGGTTATTGGCATAATCCAGGGTAAGCAGGTTATCTTTCAACACAATATTGGTGAATTCATTCCAACTGTAATGTTTGCGGGGAATGCTGTTAAATACGATTTCCTCATCTGAAAAACCGATCTCCAGGTCTTTTTTTGCCTGATGCTCAATCAGTCCCATCACAATGAGCGGAATACTCAGCCAGGGATATACCGGCATACCCGCCCATACCAGGCCGGTTAACATCAGCAGGTAATTGAACCGTACTCTTTTCTTTTGTTGAAAGAGACGATATGCATTAAAAACTATTAACAATACCACCAGCACTCCTCCTAAAACCAGGATCATTAATTTTTCGCTACCAGAGAAATAAGCTTCCAGAAAAAGCAGTGCAGAGACACCACAGACCAGCATACTGAAGCGGTCAATCGTGTCTCGGAATTTATTTTTTAAAGTAACTACGTACTGGTAGATCATGGCTGCGAAATTAGGACTTAGAAGTTCGCAGTAGTTAAAATATTACAAAGTTTGTACAATACCCGGGCTCCTACATTGGCATCCCAGTCGTTGTCACCCACACCTACTTCATTGAGATCAAAGCCAATGATATTTCGACCACTTTCATGCACTTTCCGGAAGAGGTAAAATACCTGGTCTGCTTCGAGTCCGCCGAATACCGGAGTTCCTGTGTTGGGACAGTTTTTTGGATCCAGTCCGTCGATATCAAAACTTATATAGACTTTTTGCGGCAGGCTGGCAACGATGTCTTCCACGATGTTTCTCCAGCTATCGCCATCGTATAACCGATTTTTTAGGTGGCGGTCAAAAAAACATTGGACCCTGTTATTGCTGTTGCGGATATAATCAACTTCTTCATCACAAAAATCCCGAACGCCCACCTGTACCAGTTTTTTTACCTGCGGCAATTCTTCCAGCACATTGTACATGATACTTGCGTGGGAATAGTTGAATCCTTCATACTGTTTTCTCAAATCGCAATGGGCATCAATTTGAAGGATGCCAAATGATTCGTGTTGTTCAGCAAGTGATTTGATAAAACCGAATGGTGTACTATGATCGCCGCCTAATAGCCCCACCAGTTTCCCTTTTGACTGTAATTCCCGGCATTGTGCATATACCCAGTTATTGAGAAAAAGGCTCCCTTCGTTGATATCCTTAAGAGAGCGACACATAAAATTATTTTTTTCTACGTCATCTCCATTGGAGATATAATCGATATAGAGTTCGGCTTCTTTCCGGAGATAATCACTTTTTAACAAAATCTTTTTATCGACTTCCCGCATGAAAAAACCCTGTCTCCAACAGTCGTGGTACTCCGTATCGTAAAGGTCTACCTGCAGACTGGCTTTCAGGATGTTATCAGCGGCGCGGGCTGTTCCGGCACTGTAACTAACGGTAACCTCCCATGGGACTGGAACGATGACCAGGCGGGCATTTTGCTCATCTGTGGGCAATCCAAAGAGGTTGTTGTTGGGGTTGCCAAGACTGTTGGCGTCGTGTTGGGAAAGGTCCATACTGAATGATTAAAACGGCCGCAAGTTAGTACAGCCGTACATAGATGCAAAATTAAAACCATAAGTTGTATGAAGTAAACAAATGACCTGACTATTCGAAATTGAGCTACCTTTGCGAAGTTAGATTTGCGAGTATGAAAAAGACACATATCATCATCCTGATTTTCATTGCTGTAGCGATTGCCGTACTCATCAGTTTCATGGGAGATTTAACTACCTATGATACCGTTGCTTCCGCCCGTCAGAAGGAGGGTAAGTTTGTTCACCTGATTGCCAAACTGGACAAGTCCCAGCCGGTGGAATACGACCCCATCAAAAACCCCAACTATATGAGGTTTATGGCGGTTGACACACTTGGAAATTCAACTCCTGTTATTTATCACAATGCAATGAAATGTCCGTCCAAGTATAAGGAGGATGTAGAAGCAAATAAGAATAACCTGAGCTCTAATTAATGTCTTTCTCTCATGAACTATATTGGTGAACATCTATTGCCCGGGCAACTGGGCCATTTTTTTATTGTTTTGGCCCTGGTTTCCGCTCTCGTAGCAACCATCTCTTATTTCAAAGCTACCAATTCCCGCGATCTTTCGGATGAACGAAGCTGGAAAAAGCTGGGCCGGATTGCTTTTAGTATAAATGCATTTTCCATACTCTCCGTATTTGTCCTGCTGGTTTACATAATGGCTTCTCATAAGTTTGAGTATTATTATGCCTGGAACCATACCAGCCGGGATATGAATCCGCAATACCTGCTGGCTGCCTTTTGGGAAGGTCAGGAGGGAAGTTTTCTGCTCTGGTCTTTCTGGTATGTGGTAATCGGACTTTATTTTATTGCACGCAAAACCAAGTGGGAAGCACCTATCATGTCGGTTATCGCTATTGCGCAGATCTGTCTGGCAACCATGGTGCTGGGACTTTACATTGGGGAGACCATGATTGGAAGTAACCCTTTCCTGCTGGTACGGGAAAAATTTGCGGATGCACCTGTATTTGCCAGGGCGGATTACCTGAGTTTGCCGCAGATGCAGGATGGCCAGGGATTAAACCAATTGTTACAAAACTACTGGATGGTGATCCATCCACCCGTGTTGTTCCTTGGATTTGCAGCTTCCATTATTCCATTTGCGTACGCAATTGCAGGATTGTGGAAGAAAGATTACGGTACCTGGACCCGTGAAGCGCTGCCTTATTCACTCTTTGCAGCCGGAATACTCGGACTGGGAATTATGATGGGTGCTGCCTGGGCTTATGAATCGCTCACCTTTGGAGGTTACTGGGCCTGGGATCCGGTGGAGAATGCATCACTGGTGCCCTGGCTGATTTTGGTGGCCGGTGTACATACACAGGTGATATTTAACGCAACCGGCCATTCGCTTAGAACTACTTACCTGTTTTTTATTTTGAGTTTTATCATGGTGGTATTCTCCACCTTCCTAACGAGGAGTGGTGTATTAGGCGATAGCTCGGTTCACAGTTTTACTGATCTTGGAATGAATACGCAGTTATTGCTGTTCCTGCTGATTTTCACTATACCTTCTCTGGGGCTTTACCTTGTGCGATACAAACAAATTCCTCATATTGCCCGCGAGGAGGAGACCTCTTCCCGGGAATTCTGGATGTTTATCGGCTCACTGGTGTTATTCCTGAGTGCCATGGTTATCACCTGGCAGAACTCATTCAACCCGATTTATAATAAAATTACAGGTCAGAGTACGGCTGCTCCTGAGGATGTTGAATTCTCCTATAACAAGATCCAGATATTTGTGGCTATCGTTATAGGCTTGTTGACAGCTTTCGCACAATACCTGAAGTACAAGAAAACCGGTAAAGGATGGCTGAAGAAATTCGTGGTTCCAACTGTGATAACAGCAGCCATCTGTGTGATTTATTTCCTTGTAAGCGGACTGGATTACGATAAAAAAGGCATCGGTTTCCAGATTGCCATTTACCTGGCATTTGTTGCAGGTGTGTATGCGTTGGTTGCCAATGCAAGCTATATTTGGTCCGGGCTGAACGGAAAGCTGAAAGCTGCAGGTGGATCCATTACCCACGTTGGGTTTGCACTTAGCCTGATTGGCATTCTGATCTCTGCCTCCAACCGAAAAGTTTTAAGTTTCAATACCACAGGCATTAACCTCAAATGGGATGAACGCAGCAAAGAAAAGCCCCTTGAGAACCTGACTCTGATTAAGGGGGTGCCGACAGATATGGGGGATTATATGGCCACTTTTGTAAATGCCGACAGTACCAATTCGAATGGCAATATCAGTTATTACCGGATTGATATGATGCGTAAGGATAGTGCGGAGAACTTTACACTTTATCCTAACCTGATCCGTAATACAAAGGGTATGGAAGGGTTTTCCAATAACCCTGATTCAAAACATTACTGGAACCGTGATATATTCAGTTACATTACGTATGCGGCGGATATGGATAACCGCGATGATACGGCACAATTCAAACGTTATACCGTTAATGTGAAGGATACGGTTTATTATTCCAATGGTTTTTTCACCCTGAATACCGTGGTTCCTAATCCGAATAATAAAAAATACCAGTTCCAGCCAACAGATACTGCGTTGATGGCAGATATCACGGTCTTTTCAAAAGAGGGTACACGTTTTACTGCACAGCCGGTATTTTATGTAGAGGGCAATGAAGCCCGTTACATTGTTGATACTGTATTTGCGCAAAATATAGCCATCGCTTTTAGCCGGGTATTGGAAAACCAGAAGATCGAGTTGCAGGTGAAGGAAAGCAACCGGATGGTACCATTTATCGCTCTGAAAGTGTATGAATTCCCACACATTAATCTGCTCTGGGCAGGCATTATTGTCATGACAATGGGCTTTGGTGTATCCATGGTTTATCGCAGGAAACAGGGGCGCTTGAAAGCTATCAACAAAATTTAGGAAAGCCGTAACAGCCGAAAGCTCAATACTTGTGTCTTAGAGTCGTTATTGATAGTTTAGCAGCGCATGCAGAGAGTTCTCCACCATACGGTTTTTAGTTTTCTGATACTGGGAATGGTATTGGTGGGTCTTGGTGCGCAGGCCCAGGCTCCACTTCCGGCACCTGTACCCGGACCAATACCTTATAATCCCAAATGGGGACCTAATGATACGATCATTGTGCCCATATTTGTTGTAGAGGGGGATACCCTGCCATCTGGTTGGTTGCAATATGTTTACGTAACCGCTCCCATGCCACCGGCTATGCGGAAGCGATATGCCAAATGGACAAGACTTCGCAATGCAGTGTATGTGACCTATCCCTATGCGAGAAAGGCAGGACATATCATCAATGATATCAATGCCAAAATGGCGAATATGTCGAAAAAGGAAAGGCGCAAGTACCTGGAAAGCAGGGAAGAAGAACTCAAGAAAGAGTTCTCCGGCCCGCTTACCAAGT
>JALOMU010000394.1 GCA_025455285.1 Flavihumibacter sp. | reverse complement strand
CTACCCCCGGCTTCCAACACAATGACCGGACCTTTGCTTCCTGTTTTATACAATACCATTTCATGCCCGTCCACCATCACACGAATCGTATCTGGCCGGTTTGAAAAAGCCGCAATTCTGACCGAGGCACGTCTGTAGCGACTGGAATCCAATTGTACAGACTTCTGATAATTTACTACTGCCTGATCATATTTTCCGGCATTCGCCAATGCTTCTCCATAACTGTCATATACATTCGAAGAGTTGGGAAATAATTTCGTATTCAACTCAAATAGTTTCAATGCCCCTGCTAAATCCTGTTGTTCATTCATTCGCTCATACCCCCATCTATTGATCGATCGCTCTGTACCTGCCAGCGCATATTGTTTCTTTTCTGCTTCAGAAATGGCCGCAAAATAATCAGCTGCTTCATCTATGGAACTGCTCTCTATTTTTTTACGAATGGCATGCGCCAATGTTGGTTTTTTGGGCTCCGAAGGAAGCCGATATACTATTGCGATTATATCCCGAAACAATAGCGCGGTATTATTGGAAGCATTATCCAGTACTGTAATAAAAATTCTCTCTTCCGGAAACCTGGCTAGCTCTGTCATAAATCCATTTATTCCACCATTGTGCCAGATCATATTGATCACCTTGTTCGTATCCGGCGTTTGAATTTGCTCATTAAACCATCCATAACCAGCCTTTATATTTTTGCCCATCTCCCGGTAGCCAGCAAACATTTTTTTCTTCAGCGAATCCGCCAACAGACTATTCCCATACAATGCCTGGTTCCAAATCATCAGATCTTCGACACTTGAAAACAATGAACCTGCTGCATACGGCAGTCCCATATTCAAATAAGAAGCATGTTGATAACCGGATAATTTAATTTCATAACCGGATGCCCTTCCCGGTATGATGTATTTATGCATATCATACCCCGTTTGTTTCATGCCAAGCGGAACCAGGATCTTTTCCTTCAATAATTGCTCATACGTTTTACCGGTTACTTTTTCAAGAATGGCACCCAGGATAAAATAACCTGAATTGCTGTAGGAAAATTCAGCCCCCGGCTTAAATTCCAGATCACCGCTGCAATAGATCCGGACAAAATCAGTTACACTAAAGGGCTTGACAGAATTAGGAAAAAAGGATTCATAATCGGTGTAATTGGGAATACCGGAACTATGGGTTAACAAATGATGGATGCTTACCTGGCTACCTGTTTCTTTTCTGTAATTGGTAAGATAATCGGTGATTTTCCCATTCAGACTTAGCCTTCCCTCCTGTACCAATTGTAAAATCAGTACTGCCGTGAATTGTTTGGTCACCGACCCTAACCGAAACCTGGTTTGAGTAGTATTGGGAATCTGCCATTCGTGGTTGGCCATTCCGACTGCACCCTTATACACAATGTTATTTCCATTCGCTACCAGTACTGCCCCGCTGAATAGCCCGTTATCATGATAATACTTCACCAGATTGGCAATACTATCTGATACTGATTGAGTTTTTGCTGTCAATACACAAACTGTAAAGCACAGCAGGAGTAGGCTTTTTTTCATAACACTTATAAGTTAGCCAAAAACCATGAGTATTATAATTATATGTCATATTTTAATCCGGTCTTGCACTTAACTTCGGGAATATGCCAGCTAGTTTACCAGGAGGATTTGGAAATTTCAGTCACTCAGAAATGGACCTGCTGCAAACTGCCCTTTCACCGAAAGAAGTTTCAAAGGGAACCTGTTTGCTGAAACCCGGACAAATCTGCCAGTCGCTCTATTTTATCAGCTCGGGCTCTTTCATTCAGTTTAAAGAAAAGGATGAAATCGACCAGCAAATTATTGACTTACACGTGGAAAAGGAATGGATGCTCAACCAGCAAAGTTTTGTCAGGCAACTGGCTTCCGAAACATTTATCCAGGCCTTTACGGATAGCAAAGTGTATGAATTAACCATTTCTGCCTTGCATGATCTGATCAACCGTTCCCCCGTTTTCTTTCAACTCGCACGCTTACTCGAACCAACGCCATCCCGAATAAAACTTTTTGACGATCAGTTGAGTCCGTCTGAAAAATATCAGTTTGTATTGGATAACCGGCCATCCTTGTTGCAGGCATTTCCACTTAAAATAATTGCTTCCTATCTCAAGATCACCCCTGAAACCCTCAGCCGTGTGCGCGAAAAATTATCCAAAAGCTGATGCTTCTTGATTTGAATCAAGGTACTGGATCAGCTAGCCCCTATAGTTTTGGCTTCAAATCATTCATCATGGCTCCTGCTTTCAGAAAATTATCGGGTTATTCCTTGCTAATTGGCTCTCTATTTATGGTGCTTACGATGCTGCTTCATCCTTCCGGTGGAGATATGCAACACATCTTGAAAATTTCACGGGTTGCTATCATCTCTCACTCACTGGGAATACTAAGCACCGTTTTTAGTGCCTATGGATTTTACGGACTTGCCAGCGCTCTTTTAACGCCGTCTCGACTTTCTTTTCTTGGTTTGTGTTTTGCCGGTTTCGCATTAGTAGCCGTTATGCTGGCAGCCCTTTTGAATGGTATTGTTCTTCCGCTATATGTTCTGCAACAGGCACCAGTAGCCGAAGAAAGCCTTACGCCGGTAAAGCTCGTTATTCAATATGGAGTTACCATTAATGCTGCCCTGGCCTATGTTTTCATTGCAGGTTATTCCATTGCCATGCTAATCTGGTCGTTTGGTATGATCCGCGCTGAAAAATTCCCTTACTGGCTGGGGATTTGGGGTATCTTATTAGTAGGAATTTCGGTGGTAGCTGCGCTGTTTCAGCTTAATTTTATTAGTGTTACCGGTTTTACGGTATATGTTGCAGGCATTGTTAGCTGGATTATTTCAGCTGCGTTCATTTTAATCAGGAAATCTCATTCAATAGATACAATATGACAGATAAAGTCCTTAGTATTCGCCCCTTCCTGGGCGCCAAAGATTATGAGCGCTCCCGCGAATTTTACCGCGATCTTGGTTTTGAAGAGATGGTGCTGGAAAAAAACCTCTGCGTTTATAAAC
>JALOMU010000393.1 GCA_025455285.1 Flavihumibacter sp. | reverse complement strand
CCCGTCCTCAACTGGTTCGAGGTAACTGGACCAATTTGAATGGACTCTGGAACTATTCACTGCAAGACAGAACAATAGAGGCAAAACCAGGTTCCTTTGATGGAAAAATCCTGGTACCCTTTGCCATTGAATCCAGTTTATCAGGTGTTGGTAAAACAGTTGGAAAAGATAACCAGTTGTGGTATGAGAGAAGTTTTACACTTCCATCCAGTTTTAAAGGGAAAAAGGTACTGCTTCATTTTGGAGCTGTTGACTGGCAATGCGAAGTTTTTGTAAACGATGTAAGTGTTGGATCACACCAGGGCGGATATGATCCCTTTAGTTTTGATATCACGAAAGCATTGACAAAAAAAGGCAACCAGCGCATAATGGTAAGGGTGTGGGATCCTACAGACGAGGGCCCTCAGCCAAGAGGTAAGCAGGTTAAAAACCCGGAAGGAATCTGGTATACACCGGTTACCGGCATCTGGCAAACGGTTTGGCTGGAGGCTGTGCCGGAAACCTATATCACAGGAACCCGGCAAACCCCTGATATTGATGCCAAACAGGTTAAGGTAGAAACTTCGGTTGCCAATGCCCGTGAGGGAGATCAGGTATTGATTACTGCCTATGATGGTCAGACAAAACTGGCTGAACAACTCACGAATGCAGGTGGTGATGTAACACTTAAAATAGAGAACCCACGTTTATGGTCACCTGAAAATCCGGTTCTGTATGATTTAAAAATAACACTGCTAAGAAATGGGAAACCTGTGGATGTTGTTACCTCCTATTTTGCCATGCGCAAAATTTCTATGGAGAAAGATGCCAGGGGCATTCAACGGATGTTGCTGAATAATGAGTTTGTATTTCAATACGGTCCACTTGACCAGGGCTGGTGGCCGGATGGCTTATATACCGCACCAACGGATGAGGCGTTGAAATTTGATATCGTCAAAACCAAAGAGATGGGCTTCAACATGATCCGTAAACATGTGAAAGTGGAGCCTGCCCGCTGGTACTATCATTGTGATCAGTTAGGTATGCTGGTATGGCAGGATATGCCCAGCGGTGATTTGGGAAACAGTTGGGAAATGCGTCCGGGTATATATGGAAAAGCAACTGATAAAAACAGAACACCGGAGTCGGAGGCAATCTTTAAAACCGAATGGAAGGAAATTATGCAGGACTTCTACAATTTTCCTTCCATTGTGGTATGGGTGCCGTTTAATGAGGCTTGGGGCCAATTTAAAACTGCTGAAATAGTGAACTGGACCATGAAAGAAGATCCCTCGCGCCTGGTGAATACAGCCAGCGGTGGAAATTTTGAACCCGTTGGTCATATCATGGATCTGCACAATTACCCCGAGCCCCTGATGCCGGAACCCTCCTTATTTGGGGCGGATAGAATCCTCGTATTGGGTGAATTTGGTGGCCTTGGTCTGCCTGTGGAAGGGCACACCTGGCAGGAAAAAAACAATTGGGGATACCAAAGCTTTAAGAATAAGGAAGATTTGTACAAACGCTATGCAGAATTTATCTCTGTGATACCTCATTATATTGAAAAAGGGTTATCTGCTGCTGTTTATACACAAACAACAGATGTGGAAGTGGAAACAAACGGATTAATGACCTATGATCGGAAAATCATGAAGTTCTCGCCGGAAGCATTAAAGAAACTTCACCAGCAACTCTATAATAAATTACTCGTTAAAATGAAATAAATAAAAAAGGCCGGTTTCACTTAACCGGCCTTTTTTATTTATTTCATTGCTGTTTCATAGCGGGTAGCTACATAGTCCCAGTTCACCAGGCTCCACCAGTTGTCGACATAATCGGCGCGCTTGTTCTGGTATTTCAGGTAATAGGCATGTTCCCAGACATCCAGCCCAAGTAAGGGAGTTCCCTGGGTGCCTGCTACTGGCATCAGTGGATTGTCCTGGTTGGGTGTAGATGTTACAATCAGTTGTTTGTCCTTCATGAGTATCAGCCATGCCCAACCGCTACCGAAACGGGATTTGGCAGACTCGGAAAACACAGATTTGAAATTAGCGAAGGAATTGAATTTGCCTTCAATCGCACTTAAAAGAGTGCCTTCCGGTTTATTATCATTTCTTGCAGCGCGCATGGATTTCCAGAATAGTTCATGGTTGTAGTGCCCACCTGCATTGTTGCGCATCTTCTCGGAATATTTTTTAATATTCATCAATACATCTTCAACTGGTTTACCTCTGTCCACTCCTTCTGCAACAGCTGCATCATTCAGATTTTTTGCATATCCGGCTGCATGTTTAGTATGGTGAATCTCCATGGTGCGGGCATCTATAGCCGGTTCCAGTGCACTATAAGAATAAGGGAGGGGAACCTGCTCAAAACCGGTGCGGAAGGGATTGCTTCCACTGCTTTGGGCAGTTTTGCAGGAACTCAATAAACCACTTCCAATGAAACTGCCACCAATGCCTAAGGCGAGAGAAGCTTTTGAAGTGGTGGTCAAAAATTCTCGGCGTGATTGGGAAATCTTTTTCATACCAGTGTTGTTTAATTTATTGCGGCTGGACAGCTCCGCTTTTTTTGTTGAACCGGCTGAGCAGGGGGCGCAACCGGCGAAATGTCCTGTAATAAAATTCTTTGTTGAACAATTGTGAATCCCGCATAGCCTTATACGTTAGAAACATTCCAATTGGCACCAGCACAAAGGTTGCCAGCCAGATACCATATATAGGAGCCATCACATCTTCTTTCACAAACTTCTTACCGAAATTATTCAGCAGAAAGAAAATCACGAAAAATATTACCGCGAATACCAGTGGCGTCCCGATTCCTCCTTTACGAATGATAGAGCCAAGCGGTGCACCTATAAGAAATAATACAAAGCAGGCGATCGACATGGAAAATTTTTCATGCCAGGCCATTTTGTGCAAACGCAAACTTTTCATCCGGTTCTGGTAATCGGTCTTTGTGATTTCAAGCGAACTTTTTACTATCGAGAGCTGTGATAATACCCTGTCGTTCATGGAAGAGTGCAAACTGTCGGGGATGATATCCCGTAAGGAATCAGCA
>JALOMU010000392.1 GCA_025455285.1 Flavihumibacter sp. | reverse complement strand
CAGGGAAGTAAAAGCAACCATCACCGATCATGCTTTTAAAAGTACCGGTGATACCGAAGTGCTGGTAGAAGCCTGGAGCCGCTGGGGATTAGCTGCCCTTCCCAAATTCAAAGGCATGTTTGCTTTCGCGATCTGGGATCGCCAGGAAGAAACCCTCTGGCTGGTTCGCGACCGCCTCGGGGTGAAACCACTGTATTTTTCCCATCAGCCGAATGGCTTGTTATTCGCGTCTGAAATTCGTTCCATTCTTGCAAGCGGGTTGGTTAAAAAAGAATTGAATACTGATGCACTGGCAGGTTATTTCCGCTATCAGTCAGTTCCCGGCCCACATACGATCATTAAAGGCATCCAGGAATTGAAAGCCGGTTGCTGGATGAAAATCAAAGATGGCAAAATGGAGAGTGGCAGCTGGTGGGATATACAATCCCGTTGCAAGCTCCCCCCGCCAAAATCAAGGCTGGAAGCAAAGTCGGAAATCCTCCGCCTCCTAAGCACAGCTGTGGAACAGCGCCTGGTAAGTGATGTTCCCGTTGGTGCTTTTTTATCCGGTGGAATCGATTCCAGCGCAGTGGTTGCGCTGATGGCTGAAGTCAGCAACCGCCCTCCTGAAACCTTTAATATCAGCTTTAGTGAAAAGGACTTCGATGAAAGCGGTTATGCCGAACTGGTAGCCAGGAAATTCAATACCCGTCATCATACCATTCTGCAAAAGCCGGAATACATGCTGGACAACCTGCTGCCTGCGCTGAATGCGATGGACACTCCAAGTGGAGATGGTATCAACAGTTATGTGGTTTCTAAAGCAATCCGGGATGCAGGTATTACCGTTGCGCTCTCTGGTATTGGTGGTGATGAATTATTTGCGGGTTATCCCTTTTTCCGGCAATTCCGGCAATTGCAGAAATACAAGAATAGCTGGGCGCTTACAGGACCGCTTCGCAAATTGATGGCATCATTTATTGGCAATACAACCAGCAGGAAAGACCGTTTGAAACAATTGCTCAGCCTTCCATCACCTCAGATTGAACAGCTGTATCCGATATTCAGACAGATCATAACACCGGCAGCCTATCGAAAATTTATCCGGATCGATCTGCCCTCTACAGACCCCGTGCAACAAGCATTGACGCAACTCGAACAGTTACATGATTTCCCTGAGTACTCACAGGTATCAGTAGCCGAATACCTGGGTTATACCCAATATACCCTGCTAAAAGATACAGATCAGATGAGCATGGCCGTTAGCCTGGAAGTGAGGGAGCCATTTTTTGATCATGAGTTAATCGAGTATGTATTACAGCTTCCTGACCAACTGAAAGAACCCGCATTCCCAAAGCAGTTGCTGGTGGAAGCCCTGGGCGATCGCCTGCCCCATGAAGTTGTTCATCGTCGTAAACAAGGGTTCATCTTTCCCTGGGAGCACTGGATGAAAACGGAGTTGCGCTCTTTTTGTGAAGCGGAGATTCAGTCGATTTCCAATCGGGATTTTATCAATGGGCCGGCACTTCAAGTGCAATGGCAGAAGTTTCTGAAAGGTGATCCTTCCATCCGCTGGATGGAGATCTGGTTATTTGTTATCCTCTCCTACTGGTTACAGAAAAATGAAAACGGATAAACCGGTTATACTGATCTTCTCGGATTGGTACGCCCCTGGCTTCAAAGCAGGCGGACCTATCCAATCCTGCGTGAACCTTGTTCGTTTTCTTTCCGAGCACTACCGTTTTTTTGTGGTTTGTGGGGATCGGGACCTGGGAGATGATCAGCCGTATAACAATATACCCCTGGATCAATGGTCCACCGGCCCCTCCGGAGAAGCTGTTTACTATACCGATAGCCGAAATCTCAGCAGGCAACAAATCCGGCGTTTCATTACCGAACTGAATCCGCATGTAGTTTATCTGAACAGTATGTTTTCGATTTCCTTTACGATCCTGCCTTTATTGGTTTGCTGGCAACTTAAAAACCGGCCACTCGTGGTTTTGGCGCCCAGGGGCATGTTGCAGGCCGGTGCCCTGCAGTTAAAATCCAGCCGAAAAAAATTCTTCCTTCAGCTTTTTCGCCTCCTGGGCTGGCAGCAGTTCATTCGCTTCCAGGCTACCGATGCTCAGGAACTCAAAGATATCCGGCAGCATTTCCCTTCTGCCTCCGCGCTGATTGCTGAAAATATTCCAAATCGCATGGCGGACGATCCACCTCCGGCAGCCAAAGAACCCGGCAACCTGAACCTGGTATTTATTTCCCGGATCCATCCCAAAAAAAACCTGCTCTTCCTCCTGGAATTACTCAAAGAATGGCCGGGCAAAGCCCAACTAACACTCGATATTTATGGTGATGCCGGAGATTCTGCCTATGATAGCCAGTGCAAATCGCTGGCTGAACAACTCCCACCTGGGAAGGTTGTACGCTTCATGGGCCCCATAGAAAATAAGCTGGTATTTGCCACTCTCGCGGCCTACCACGCTTTTGTGTTACCTACAAGAGGAGAGAATTTCGGTCACGCTATTTTTGAAGCACTGGATGCAGGTAAACCTGTGCTCATCAGCGATCAAACGCCCTGGCGAAACCTGGAAGCAGGAAATGCAGGCTGGGATATACCTTTGGACCGAAAAGACCGTTATTGGAAAGCTCTGGATCAACTGGCAGTCATGGATCAAACAGCATACAATCTCTGGTCGGCCAAAGCCCGAAGCCTTGCTCAACAGTACGTGGAGCAGGCAGGATTCCGGACTAAATATGAGGAACTGTTCGCATGAGTAAAACTGATTTATCCACATATAATAACGACTGGTACCCGCCTACAATCGGTGCCCCCGCATGGAAGCGCCTGCTCTGGTATTATACAAGTCTTGTTTTCTTTGAATCGGCCTGGCTACCGGTAAATAGCCTGAAAATTGGGCTGCTCCGGGCTTTTGGAGCCTGGGTCGGTAAAGGAGTGGTTATCAAGCCCCGGGTTCAGATCAAATACCCCTGGCTGCTCAGCATTGGCGATTACAGCTGGATTGGGGAAGGCGCCTGGATTGATAACCTTTGCCGCGTGCAGATC
>JALOMU010000391.1 GCA_025455285.1 Flavihumibacter sp. | reverse complement strand
TTCCGTAATGATTGTACTAATGCGGGCGCTATTACGACGAATCACATCCAGGTACAACTGACTTTCCTCATCTTTGATTTCCTGGATTAACTGATCCGCAGATAAACTGATATTATTAAGCGGATTTCTTACTTCATGCGCCAGCGTTCTCACCAGTCGCCCTGCAGCAGCTAACTTTTCAGTCTGTAATGTCAGCCACTCCGCTTTTTTCAGGTTGGAGATATCATGTAAAATTCCCTGAACGTAGTTACTGCCCTCCAAATCTGTTTCTACGGATGCAGAAAGAATACAAAAGCGATGTTCTCCCGCAGGTGTTTTTATTTCGATTTCCTTATCCTGGATATCATTTCCAGACTGCAGCATGATTTTAAAATGCATGGGCAGGGCATCGTTCACCAGGAAATCACTAAGTGCCAATTGGTTGGTTGTTGCCCTGCTAATACCCAGCATGTTAATAGCTGCCGGGTTGAGGTCCAGGAACTTTAATTCCATATCCGTAACAAAAACCGCATCCAGTGATTGTTCAAAGATGTTACGGAATTTTTGTTCATTCTTTTTGATCGCTCTGATATAAGAAGATCGTTCCAGTGCATACCGGATCGTACGTTCCAGTTTTTCCGTATTCAGTTCTGATTTTACAAGGTAATCAAATGCCCCAAGCCGCATGGCTTCCCGATCGATTTCCCGGTTGCCCTTGCCCGTTAGCAGGATAATTGGTTGTTCACAGTTGGTCTCAACCGCCTCCTTCAGGAGGTCAACCCCGGTTTTAGCACCCAGTCGATAGTCAACAAAATATATGTCAAAAGCCCCGCTGCACATCCATTCCAACGCTTTATTGAATTGGTTCGCCCAAGTAATTTCAAATTGTGCATTTTCAATCTCCCGGATATAATCACTGGTAATAAAAAAATCATCCTCATCATCATCCACGATGAGTATACGTGTCAGTTTATTGGTAAAAGGCATTGATGTTTATTGTTTTTCGGGTAATATTATCGAGAATACAGCGCCTTCTCCTTCCTTTCCGGTAGCACTTATAAAACCATTGTGTCGCTCTGCAATTCGTTTACAAATGGCAAGCCCTATGCCTGATCCGGGATATTCTGATTTTCCATGCAATCGCTGAAACACCTGGAATATACGTTGTTCATATTCCTGGTCGAATCCAATGCCATGGTCTCGGATATCAATTTGCACATAACCAGAAGAGGGAGATAAAAAATGTTTTTCTTTTTCCTTTTTCGAAAGGGCTTTGGAACTTACTTCAATTAATGGCGCTTCGCCCGGTTTATGAAACTTGATGGAATTGGAAAGCAGATTAATGAACAACTGCCGGAGTAAGGATGGGATGCCATCCACTATGGGTAACAATCCCATTTCAATGGATGCCCCGGTTTCCTCGATGGATAATTCCAGGTCGCCTAATACATCACTGAATAACGCCGATAGGTCGACTGACTCAAATGGCTGCCGGTTGCGGGTTACCCTGGATAATTCCAGCAGGTTATCTATCAGATTCCGCATATGATCGGTAGCTACCTGCATGCGCTGAATGTACATATGTCCTTCTTCCCCAACCTGATTGCTGAATTTTTGGGATAACCGGGACCCGAAAGTGGTGATCTTACGCAAGGGTTCCTGCAGATCATGGGAAGCCGCGTAGGCAAACTCTTCCAGTTCTTTGTTGGAACGGTTCAACTCCCGCAGGTTTCTTTGCAGATCAATCTCAACTTTTTTGATATGAGTAATATCGCGGGTATTGCCAATCATCCGGATCGGGTGGTTTTTATTATCCACTACAACAGTTCCTTTCGTATTTACAATTTTCAGGTTGCCCTTACCCGTTAGTATACTGTATTCAATTTCAAATTCCTTCTTTTCTTCCAATGCCTCTGTTACTACTTTTTGCACACGTTCCCGGTCGTCTTCCACAATCTGGTTAAAATACCAGTTCATGGTCAGTGGTGTTACAAGGGAAGCCCGATCGTATTCAAAAATCTGGAACAAACCATCTGACCAGGAGATCATACGCGAATCTGCATTCCAGATAAAGATGCCGTAGTTTAACATGCGTTCGGTTTCCTTCTGAAACTCTTTGTTCGCATTGTATTCCATAGTCTGCTGGTACTGATCACTGATGTCACGATTGATGCCATTCAGCTTTAGGACCCTCCCACTTTCATCCACTACCGGCTTGGTAATGGTATTCAGAAACAAGCGCTTACCATCCATCCGTTCAATAGAGAAATCATGCCGGAATTCCTTTCCAGATGTTATAGCCGAGTCCACTTTCCCCCTTAATGTGTCCAGGTCTTTGGGGCAAACATGTTCGTAAAATAACTTGTTTGGTACCTGAGGGTATTGCTGTCTGCTCAATCCCATTAACTGATACATACCATCTGACCACTCGGTTTTTCCTGTGATCAGATCATGACTCCACATGCCTACTCCCAGCATCTGCTCTGTTTCCTGCATCAGTTTTCTGGCCGCAATGCGCTCTTCTTCCAATTTAAGCTGGTCCGTAATATCCTGCGATACCAGGAGCAAACTGGCAGGAGAACCATCTTCATTGCGCCGCAAAACAGTGCCAACAGTACTGAATATGCGAAAACTTTGCTCTTTATGTGCCAGTCGGCAGTGGAAACAATGTTCTGATCCGTTTTTACTGAGTTTATCCAGCTCCGACAAAACAGTTGCCAGGTCTTCCTGATAAACCAACTGCGATAAATCTTCTTTCCAGGAAGCCACATCCTCCCAGGAATAACCCAGAAGGTCAGTAATCTTCCGGTTGATATAACGAATCTTTCCCTTGCCCGGATCATATACATAAATCAGGGCCGGAAATAAATTGGTGATTTGCTTCACCAGTTCTTCGTTGCTTTCTCCCGATGCCAGCAGTTGCCGGAGCTGCTGAATAGGGATCAAATCAGTTTCTACGGTCATTACAGATTATTAAATTGATTAAATTGCTGGTACTGCTTCATCTTGTTGTACAGGGTTTTACGATCAATATTCAGCAGTTTGGCAGCTTTGGTCTTATTGAAATTGGATTGCTTCAATGCTTCTACAATCATTTCATATTCCGCATCAATACTCACGGCTTTGAGACTGTTCTCATGAAATGATGGAACTGAAGGAACGAATGTGTTTTCAGGGGGTAAAGGAGCAACAGGGGCAGCAACTGCAGCTGAAGGAGCCGGGGTCGTTTCAGCTGATAGCTTCTGATGATAAATGATTTCAAAAGGCAGGGATTGCAAACCGACGATGGGGCCATCGGTTAACAAGGCCGCACGTTTTACTACGTTCTTCAGTTCACGCAGGTTTCCATACCAGTGGTAACTGTTGAATACCTGTTGCACTTCCGGTGAAAAATCAACGATGTTTTTTCCCAGCTCTCGATTGGTGGCAGCCAGGAAATGCCTCGCATATAACAAAATGTCTTCAGCCCGCTCTCTAAGGGGAGGTAAATTAATAGAGAATTCATTAAACCGATGATAGAGATCCTCCCGGAACTTGCCAACGCGGGCCGCATCCCATAATTTTTCATTACTAGCAACTATAATCCGCAGATCCAGTTCAATGTCTCTATTGCCACCTACCCGACGGATTTTTCTTTCCTGCACCACCCGCAACAAAGCCACCTGTATATCATAAGGCAGGTTGGCGATTTCATCCAGGAAAATGGTTCCGCCATTCGCGAGCTCCATACTTCCGATCTTCTGGTTCAGTGCACCAGTAAAGGATCCTTTTTCATGACCAAAGAGTTCACTGCCTGCCAGTTCCCTGGAAAGCGCACCACAGTCGATCGCAATAAAAGGCTGATTGCGCCGGCTGCTTTGTGCATGGATTTTTTGTGCGATGGCTTCCTTGCCACTGCCACTTTCACCATATATAATCACACTGTAATTGGTTGGCGCCACCAGTTCAATCTGCTTCAGAATATTCAGCATTTCCGGTGTTTTACCAAAAATGTATTTATCATCTGTTTCAGCCGGTTTTGACTTTCGAATTGCCGGCGTCACTGGGGCAACCGTTTCAGCAGGAGTCTGATTACCCTGCTTTTCCAAGGCTTTTTTGATCGTCACTAAAATTTCATCGGGGAATACAGGTTTGGTTACATAATCATAGGCGCCGAGCTTCAACATCTCCACCGCCATTTTAACATCACTGTAACCAGTAATAATTATGAAAGGAATATCAGAGAAGATTTCCCTTGTTTTGATCAATACCTGCTTTCCATCCATATCCTCCAGACGGAAATCACAAAGAATTAAATCAGGTCTGTCTGCGCTAATGTGTTCCAATGCCTTTCTGCCGTTGTAATGCTCTACCACCTGAAATCCGCGTTTTGTCAGAAAGCGGTTCAGGAGGAGACACATGTCCCGATCATCATCAATTACCAAAATTTTCTGCATGGTCTGTTGTAGTTTTTTATTTTATGCCCAAATGGCGCGAACCTGTGCTACCGGAATATGGAGGAGGTCACGATACTTTGCTACTGTTCTCCTGGCCACTTTGAATCCTTTATTCAGTAAGATGCCAACCAATTGCTGATCTGTATACGGGTTACGTTTGTCTTCCCGCTCGATCACTTCCTCCAGCGCATGCCGGATCACCCGGTTACTGATCACTTCACCTTCCTTGTTCTCAATTCCCTCTGTAAACAATTCCTTCAGGTGAATAGTACCAAATGGCGTTTGAGCATATTTGTTAGACGTTAGC
>JALOMU010000390.1 GCA_025455285.1 Flavihumibacter sp. | reverse complement strand
TCTTGGTCACCAGGTTGTTTCAGATGTAATAATTGGTAAGAGCCTGATTCAGTCGCTGGATTGTAAATCCTGTCACAAGGAAAATGAAAAGTCGATTGGTCCGGCTTATTTTGAAGTAGCTAAAAAATATGCTGGCCAGGCGGATGCCGCCAGTTACCTGATCAACAAGATGATCAAAGGTGGCGCAGGCGTATGGGGAGAGGTAGCAATGCCTGCGCATCCGGATCTGAAGCCCGGAGATGCGGCTAAAATTGTAAACTGGATTCAATCCCTGAATGCCGGAAACAAACAGAAATCCCTTCCGGTTTCCGGAAGCCTGCAGCCGACATTAGGAAAGCCGGTGAAGCCGAATGGAGCGTTGGTAATCTCTGCCACCTATTCAGATAAAGGCGGACCTGGTTTGCGTTCGCTTTCTTCCTCTGCACAGGCAGCACTCAGGCATCCTATACTGAATTTTGCAGAAGCTGCTGATATTGATATGAAGGATTATTCGGTTATGAATTATAATGGAATGACGCTGATGATTGTTCCGAATGGTGCTGGTCATTTTGGAATTCCTGATATTGATCTGACAGGAGTGAAAGGCATACAGCTTACAGCAGGCTGGCAGGAAACACCGAAGCAGGCAATTGGTTTTGAAGTAAGGCTGGATGCACCGGATGGTAAATTACTGGGAACCATACAGCTTGGAACCACAGGTCACCCGGCTGTTAAACCAGGAAGTTTTGGCGGCACTATGCTTTCAGGAGCAATAGAACCCATAACTGATGGGAAAATTCATAAACTTTACATAGTGAGTAAACCTTCCGGAGAAGGCAGCTTTACAACCCTGGCGTTACAGGGATTGACATTAACAGGTAATTAATTATTTGATCCGATACGATATGAAACGAGTTGGCTTTTTGATTTTATCCGCATTCCTATTATTTGCTTCAATTGTTCAGGCTCAACAGTCTTTTACATTGAGCGGACGTATAACTGATATCAATAACCGAACTATTGCCAGGGCAACTGTTCGGTTATTGAACAGTGATGAAATCCAAAGTACTGATGCCTCCGGCCAGTTTGAGTTCCGGCAATTAGCGCCAGGCAACTACCTGTTGGAAGTTACCGCTATTGGATATGCTATCGCAACCAAAGAAGTACAGGTAAAACAAGCAGTTACAGACTTGACTATTCAGTTAACAGAATCGGTTGAGCAACTGGATGAAGTGATTGTGAGTGCTGAGAAAAAGGAGCAGCGACTAACTACTATTCCGTATAGCATCAGCTCTTTATCTGCAAAGGAAATAAACCAGTACCGGTTATGGAATACCCGGGAACTGACAGGTATAATACCCAATTATTTTGCAGGACATTCGGGTGACGATAGAAATGTGGTTGGTATTCGTGGCATTACTACCACTTCTTATGATCCCGCAGTGGCGGTGTATGTGGATGGTGTTAATCAGTTCAGCCTGGATACTTATATCCCTCAACTAAATGATGTGGAGCGCATAGAAGTGTTGCGTGGACCACAGGGAACATTGTACGGCCGTAATGCAATGGGTGGGGTAATCAATATTATTACAAAACAGCCCACGAACAAAACAAGGGCGTTCGTGGAACTGACCAATGGTAATTATGATCAGTTCAGGTATACGGCAGGTGTTCAGACACCTATTGTGAAAGATCGTTTGTATTTCGGAGCAACAGCTTTGATCCAGGGTCGGGAGGGGTATTATACCAACGAGTTCAACAACAAAAGTTTTGATGAACAGCAAACCATCAGCGGCAATTATTTTCTCAAATACCGCCTGAATCAGCACTGGTCTGTTACTGCAAATTTTAAACATCAGAACAATCGCAACTGGGGCGCTTTCCCCCTGGTTAACGGGGTGGAAACAGCATTGGAAGAGCCTTACAAGCTAAGCCAGAATGCGGTGGGTAAAATGATTGATAATACCCAGAATGCGAGCCTGGCTGTTCAACACCGTTCTGACAAACTGTTATTCAGTTCGCAAACGGCCTTTCAGAAAAACTATCGTTACTACAATTCTCCCCTGGATGGTGATTTTTCTCCCCTGGATGCGGTTTCCATTATCAATGATTATGGAAAAGCGTATAATAAGGTTAGCGTGTGGACCCAGGAGTTCAGGTTAAGTAATACACCTGCCGGATCCCGCTTGAATTGGACTGCAGGAGCCTACCTGTTTTCCCAGCAGGCGCCGGTAAAACAGGCTACTTATTTTGGAGAAGATGCCGGACTGATCGGGGTACCTATGACCAATTTCTCTTCAATAACTACCTCCAAAGCGAACAACCGTGGATTGGCATTCTTTGGTCAGCTGGAATATGCGATATCAGAAAAATGGAACGTGCTGGCGGGATTGCGGTATGATTATGAATCCAAGAAACTGAATGTCTTGGGAGAATTCCAGCCAGAGGGTGCTGACCCCATTGTTACTCGTCCGGACACCTCCGCGAAGGCCGGTTTCTCTGCGTTTTCTCCCAAAGTGGGTATTAGTTATGAAGTGAATGAACAGGGAAGGATTTTTGCCAATTTCACCCGTGGGTTCAGAACCGGTGGCTTAACCAGCCTGGGATCGGATCCCTCCCAACCTCCATTGTTTTCCTACAAACCAGAATACAGCTCGAACCTGGAATTGGGTTTCCGGCAGGAATTATGGAATCGCAAACTTCGGTTAGGCATTACTGTTTTCTATACTGAACTTACGGATGCCCAGGTTCCAACCCTGGTGCTTCCCGATGCGATCACGATCACACGGAATACCGGTAAACTGGTTAGTCGCGGTTTTGAATTCGAACTTTCTTCCAAGCCGTTCAAAGGACTGCAGGTTGATTACAATTTCGGAACCACCCGTGCGAAATACAGCTCGCTCAAGGTTTCCAGCAATGGCGATGAAGTGGATCTGAGTGGCAGACGCCAGATCTTTACACCGGCTGTTACCTCTATGCTGGCTGTTCAGTATGAGCGGATCGTATTTCCAAAAGCACATATGGGTATTAGGGTTCGCGGAGAATGGACTTATCTCGGTGAACAATATTTTAATTTATCGAACAGCATCCGGCAATCGCCTTACCAGTTGCTGAATGCCCGGGCCGGGATTTATACGCGTCGTTCGGAATTCTATTTCTGGAGCAGGAATATCACCGACCAGCAATATATTTCCTATGCCTATGATTTTGGTGCGGTTCATATTGCCCCCCCTGCCACTTATGGGCTGACCTACCGGTATTCCATCAATTGATATACCCTCACTCTGCCGCGGCGGATGCCACTGGTCGGGTGACTGCAGGACAGTTGAACCACGACTGTCCTGTATTTTTAAGGTATGCAAGCCATATTAGGAGTACTGTTTCACTTTATTGGGGGATTTGCCTCAGGCAGTTTTTACATACCGTACAAAAAAGTTAAGGGCTGGTCATGGGAAACCTACTGGCTGATCGGAGGATTGTTTTCCTGGCTGATCGTGCCGCCATTGGCTGCCTGGATTACTATCCCTGGTTTTGCGACAATTATTGCA
>JALOMU010000389.1 GCA_025455285.1 Flavihumibacter sp. | reverse complement strand
ACTCCCCTTCCACTACTGCCCCTGTAATTCACAGCAGCTACTGCATACCCTGCAGCCGCATATACCATTCGAGTTATATCAAAATCAAATTCATCCTGCGCAACCGGTCCACCGTGAATGAAAATAACCAAGGGCAGTTTTTGGCCAGCCTGGTAGGTATGTGGCTTATAAAGAATTCCGGATACTTTGGTGCCATCTTTACTGGTAGACTGAAAGCCTTCCACAATGGGTAACTGAAGCGGAGCCAGGAAACTATCCTGGTGGTGTGTCATCTGACGCAATTGCCCGGATTCAAACGCAAACAGTTCTGCTGGCAGCGTAGGTGTACTTCTTAATCCGACCCATGATTTCTTTGCCGTATTAAGCTCCATTCCATAAAAACTATGATCTCCGCTGGTAATAGTTTCATGAGCCCCTGTGCCGGCATTTACCCGGATCACCTGTACTCTGCGATCGTCTTCCATTAATGCGAGCAAACCCTGCCCATCTGCTTCCCAACGAATATTCTGAACCGGACGATCCAGTTGAGAACTAAGCAAACGGGATTTTTTATCGGCTATTGAAAGAACCCCCAATATGGGGTGCCCGTACATAGTAAAATCATCCTGGCTGGAACTTTGAAGATAAGCAAGCTGTTTACCGTCGGGACTAAAAACGGGTCTGCTATCACTTCCTTTCCAACTGGTTACCGCCTGGGGAACTGCTCCTTTTTTAAGTTCCATCAGGAAGATATCTGAATTGTCATTTTTATCTGGAACCGCAGTTCGGTTACTTACAAATGCCAGAAGATTGCCATCCGGTGAAATGGCAGGCTGTGTTTCTGAATATACCCCGGAAGTTAGTGTGTCCAGTTTGCCGGAGGGAATATCAAACAAATAAAGATGCGTTCCTGTGCTGTCCAGGTATCCTTCCCGATCCTGCTTGAATTGATAACGATTGATTACATAAGGCTTCCGGATCTTGCTGGCAGCCGTATCTGAATAGTCGGGATCAGAAATACTCAGCACCAGTTTTTTTCCATCAGGCGTCCAAAGGTATTCATTGATGGAACCTTTGATATTGGTTATTCTTTTCGGTTCTCCACCTTTTGTTGGGAGCGCATATACCTGGCTGTTTTTATCACCAGTTCGGGTAGACAGGAACGAAATATACTTTCCATCCGGGCTCCATTTGGGAGCAGATTCACCGGCTGCATCATACGTTAATTGCCAGTTTTCTTTGCCATCCCAGCTCATCATCCATAAATCAGAGCTGGACTTGTCTTTAGCACTATCAACTGAGCGAACCTGGTAAACGACCCAGTTCCCGTCGGGTGATACCTGGGGAGAAGAAACCGTTTTCATTCGGTAAATGTCTTCTGGTTGAAGCGCTCTTTTTGTTTGCGCTACTACGTTTGTGAGGGAGCCTATCCCAATAAGCAGAGTTATAACCTGTTTCATATGTAATTTGGAAAACAGGAATTTACGAATTGCTTATGGAATAATCGTGACAAATAAATAAACAAAGAATAAAAGCACCAGTACAATTCCTTGCAGGATATTGGTTTTGCCGGTCCTTAAAGACATCATCACTACCAGCAGGGAAATCAATAAGAGTACGGAAGACTTGGAATCAATTCCCAATAACAGATCAAATCCCATCAGAATACTTACGCCGGCTACTACTGGTATGGTTAAACCAATACTTGCAAGTGCAGATCCCAGTGCGAGGTTCAAACTGTTTTGCAAACGGTTATTTTTGGCCGCCCGATAAGCCGCCAAACCTTCCGGCAACAACACCACCCCCGCAATTATAATTCCAACGAGGGTTTTGGGTGCGCCAATACTCTCAATTCCTGACTCAATCACCGGTGAAAGCGATTTGCCTAACAATACAACAGCCACCAATGCCAGTACCAGTAGTACCAGGGACATCACAAATACCTTTGTGCTAGGTGGAGCAGCATGCACTTCATTATTCTCCTCTCCGACTTCTGGAAGGAAATAATCGCGATGCCGGATGGTCTGAATAAATACAAAACTGAGGTAAATGACCAGTGTAACAATTCCAACAAATAGCAATTGTGAATTGGAATAAGAAGGTCCAACTTCTGTAGTGGTAAAATTAGGCAGCACCATAGTTAGAAATGCGATAGCAACTAAGGCTACCAATGCAGCACTCATTCCATCCAGGCCATATGTCTGTTCCTTGTGACGTAATCCTCCTATCAGCAAACATATCCCTGTAATCGCGTTTAAAATGATCATTATGGCCGCAAATATGGTATCCCTTGCAAGGGTTTCGGTTCCGGGTCCTCCAGCCATCATAAGGGAAACAATCAATGCCACTTCAATGGTAGTAACAGCAATTGCGAGCACCAGTGTGCCATAAGGCTCTCCTACTTTATGTGCTACCACTTCTGCATGGTGCACCGCAACCAGCACCGCGCTAATTAGACCGCCAATCAGTACAAAATTGTACCAACCCGGGCTATCGGCAGGTTTCAAAAAATAAAGTAACAAGGATAAAAAGGGTACTATCTCGGTCCATCTTCTGACTACTTTAGTTAGTAAGTTCATACCTGTGTACTTTAATTGTAAGATAAAAAAAAGAGGGTACCGATTGGTACCCTCTTACAACTTATAAAAGGATTTGTTTAATCAAATTTCAGATCAAGTCCCAGACCTCTCAATTCATGAATCAATACATTGAAGGATTCTGGTACACCTGCTCTTGGAATATTGTCACCTTTAACGATGGCCTCGTAGGTCTTAGCGCGACCAATGATATCATCTGACTTAATGGTTAACAATTCCTGGAGGATGTTCGATGCTCCGTATGCTTCCAGTGCCCATACTTCCATCTCACCGAAACGCTGACCACCGAACTGGGCTTTACCACCCAGAGGCTGCTGCGTGATGAGAGAGTATGGTCCGATTGAACGGGCGTGCATCTTATCGTCCACCATGTGGTGAAGCTTGATCATGTAGATGATACCAACGGTAGCTTTCTGGTGGAAGCGATCACCGGTTTCACCATCATACAGGTAAGTGTGACCCATCATCGGAATGCTTGCATCCTGGC
>JALOMU010000388.1 GCA_025455285.1 Flavihumibacter sp. | reverse complement strand
ACCAAGGAAAAATTGAAAAAACAGATGTGGCAATTGCCAGCAGTACCAAGCTTGGATCCTGATACTATCGACTGGCCCATGGGAGATCGGATTCCAATACGCAACCTCGATTCAGTAATGCCAAATCAAAGGGAACTACTCCTGCAGCAAGCTGTTCAGGCAGCATTTGTAAATCAACGGGAAGATCAGCCAGTGAGAACAAGGGCAGTTGTGGTGGTACATAAGGGAGAATTGGTGGCAGAACAATACGCACCCGGATTCGACCGGCATCACCGGCAGCTGAGCTGGTCGATGGCCAAATCCATTACCGGCACCTTGATTGGCATGCTGGTAAAAGAAGGAAAACTTTCTCTGGATCAACCGGCCCCTCTGGCTGCCTGGAAAACTGCAACAGATGGGAGAGCTGCCATCACCCTTCGTCATCTGCTTCAGCAGACAAGCGGACTGGATTTTGAAGAGAATTACAGTAAAGCAACTGACGCCACCAACATGCTGTTCCGCAAAGCGGATATGGCTGCTTATACAGCTTCACATGCATTGAAAGTGCAGCCTGGTTCCAATTTCTACTATAGCAGTGGAAACAGTAATATACTTTCCGGTTTACTCAGATCTGCATTGGGTGATTCCCTGTATCACCGATATCCTTATGAAAAGCTGTTTTATAAATTGGGCATGTACAGTGCTGTGATGGAAACCGATGCATCCGGGAATTTTGTAGGCTCATCGTATACATATGCCACCCCGCGCGACTGGGCAAGGCTTGGCTTGTTGTACCTGCAAAATGGAAACTGGAACAATGAACAATTACTTCCCGAAAATTGGGTTCAACTGGCTACCCAGCCTGTACCCGCAGCTCCGCAGGGTGAATATGGTTTTCAGATCTGGTTGAATGCCGGCAATCCTATTGGCTCCTCTAACCGGAAATATCCAAACCTACCCGCAGATATGTATTATTTCAGCGGATATGAAGGACAACAGGTGTTGATGATCCCCTCCAAAGAACTGGTAATCGTTCGGCTGGGTCAAACAGCCAACAGCCAGTGGTTTGATACAGAAACTTTTGTAAATAGAATCCTTATAGCGATTCAATAACTCATTTACCAATGGGAACAAATTTCAGGCAAACCGGGCTTCCAGCCTTGATTTCAACTGGTAGAACCTGCAGCATGCCGGTATCCTGGTTCCGCTGAAATACGGTAACCGAATCTGAATCCTGATTAGCAACCAGTAAGAGCTGCCCGCTTGGATCAATCGCAAAATTTCTTGGCTTTTTACCAGGTAAATCCTGGAAACCCACCAGTTTCAGCATCCCGGTTTTAGCATCAATTGAATAGATGGCCAGATTATTCGCCTCATAGCGGTTGGAAGCATAAAGAAATTTGCCATCCGGAGAAATATGTATATCTGCACTACCTCTCGAGCCCTGGTAATTTTCAGGATGTGCATCGATGTGCTGAAATTTCTCCATGGTTCCATTATTGAATTTCCAGCCACTGATGGTTCCTCCCATTTCTTCGATCACATAGACCCATTTTCCATTGGGATGAAAATCCAGGTGCCTTGGTCCACTGCCATCGGTGATTTTTGCAAACCCTTGCTGCGTGCCACCAATGGGGAGATTTTTTTTCTCGTTGAATGAATAAATCATCACCTTATCTGTGCCCAGATCCGGAACCAGAAGGTATTTATTATCCGGGGTAAAAACAGTGGAGTGTACATGCGGTTTTTCCTGGCGTTTGGGATTGATTCCCTTTCCTTCATGATGCACCAGCTGATACTGATCGGTCAGTTTTCCATCCTTATCAATTGCATAGGCGATGAGATTACCACCGCTATAATTTCCAACGGTAATCCATTTTCTATTTTC
The DNA here is from genome assembly GCA_025455285.1 of Flavihumibacter sp. Taxonomy (GTDB): domain Bacteria; phylum Bacteroidota; class Bacteroidia; order Chitinophagales; family Chitinophagaceae; genus Flavihumibacter. Next base: position 1,201 of record JALOMU010000388.1, on the reverse strand, counting down.
GGAAATGGAGATGTAACAGGGTGCTTCACCTCGACTCTCTTTCTGATTCAGCAATTGTGCTTTTCCGGTTTGCGGATCCAGTTGAAAAGCATAGATCATGCCTTTGTGATTACTGGCCATTTCGGAAACTGCGTACAGATAACGTCCATCCTTCGATACCGCCAGGTAAGAGGGGTTCTCTATATCTTTTACAATATCAACCAGGGTTGTTTGTCCGGATGGAACAGAAATTTTAAATATATAGATACCATCTTTACTGCCCTTGGTATAAGTGCCCGTATATAGATAATAGTCCTGTGCTGTTGCCATAAAAGATAGGAATAAGGAGATGAATGCTAAGAATACCTGTTTTTTCATAGCGGTAATTTAGGCAATAAAATATATGAGGAGGCAAATTACTGTTACTATCAATAAGATGATCCAGGGTTGGGCCCGGTTCCAGTTGAATTCCCGTTGCTTGTTTTTTTCCGCAGCCCGAATCTCCTGCAATAACTGGTTATTGGTTCCGGCGATTCGTACCAGGTCCGGCACCAGTTTTCTCCAATAGGGAAAAGCAAGCGGATGCATGGAAAACAGGATGGCTTCCACCAGGTCTCTTATCAGAACCGGTTTACCGGCATCCACTAAAATAGATAAATGACGTTCATTGAGTAGTTGTGATAACTGTGCGGCCAGTGCTTCCTGGTTCATTCTGAATACATCCAATTGCCGGACATAGTTTTTAATTTTTACCGCCTCCTGGTAAATTAATTCCGGACTGGGAGGCACGGGGGAATCAAACCGGGAGGTCTGACCGGTAGATTGCCATCTTAACTGATGATATTCACTTCTTTTAACCGGGTTGGATAACACATCATAGGCTTCCTGGATTTCCCGGAAATGTTGAACAGCAAAAGGATTCCCCGTATTTTTGTCGGGGTGATACCTCATAGCCAGTCTACGATAGGCTTTTTTAATCTCATCCTCCCTGGCAGTGTAGGGTATTTCCAATACCTGGTAATAATCTTTAACCGGCATGCAAACGAAGATAAAGGTTTCCCGTTTTTTATGCTACGGGATAAGAATAACAGGGAAGAATCGTTATTGTTAGGATCCATGAGAATGAAAAACCAAGAACATGAAGAACTGGTGGATATCAGTGAGTATTTGTATGGCTGCTGCAGGAATAATGGCCTGCAATAATGTAAACACTACAACAGAC
>JALOMU010000387.1 GCA_025455285.1 Flavihumibacter sp. | reverse complement strand
GATCTCTCTGGCAATACCTGGCATGGAGAAAAAAGACTTCAATATTGATATTGAAGGCAATATGCTTACAGTAAGCTGCGAGAAAGAAGAAACAAAAGAAGAGAAAGAAAAGTCCTATTCCCGAATGGAATACAACTACAACAGTTTCAGCAGAAGTTTCAATCTACCTGAAGAAATAATGCAGGAACAGATCAACGCCGCCTATGATAACGGAATACTGAAAATAATGCTACCTAAACAGCCCACACAGAAAAAATCAGGTAACGGCAAACACATAGAAGTCAGGTAGTTAGGTCATTTTAACAGTTTCTTACCCGCTGAGGCATAGTTATTGAATCTATAGACGTGAGAACATGATTGATCACTAAAATGGACTAACTATGGCAAAGAAAATAAAACAAAAAGCGCTGAACTTTGAAGTGGTAGTAAATGGTCAGCCAATGGAAGTGGTTGCAAAACCTTATACAGCCGCTAACGAATTACCCCGTTTTCGGGTAAGTATAAACGGTAGTCCGGTTCAGATTTTCGGACTGGAACCGCAACTCAATAAAGTGGTGGTATTGGAAAAAGGAGCTGCAGAGCATCCAGCACATGTTGAACATGTGATTGGCGAAACACTTCTACAGGCTATCGCTGCCTAACTACAAATCCGACGTTGTCGTCTTGATAGGTTGTGTAAAAAAGCCGCTTCATTTTCGAAGCGGCTTTTATTTTTTTTTCTCATCATTAATTTCCTCCTGCAAACCACAGTTTCACAGCCTGTCCATTTCCTCCCATCCTGGTTTCCGCAGCCGCAACTCCGGAAGCATTTCTGCTTTTCATGTTGTCCGTATAAGGTAATCGCTGGATAAAACTACCAGGTGTTACATCACTGGTTGGATCATAGTTCGCTGGTGTATAAAATCGAGGGAAACCCGTGCGACGAAAATTTGCCCATGCTTCAAATCCATCGGGATATACTGCCAGCCATTTTTGAATCTGAATTTGTTCCATCTGTTCTGCTTCTACTTCAGAAAACGCAACCGGAAGTAGTGAAACCGGTACAGTAGTTTGTGCAGGGATGGTAGGCAGATCCGTTTCACTTGAAAGATAGGCACTGATGAGTGCGCTATTCGTAATACCAAATTGGTTCATGGATGCCCGAATTCCATTTTCATACCAGGTTTTAGCATCACCAGGCCCTGCATATCCTTTTAATTTTGCTTCAGCCAGTAAAAAACAGGCTTCAGCATAGGTAAGTACAATACGCGGATTCGTAAATTGATTATCCGTTGAAAATCTCAACCCGACATTCGAATTGTTTTTGTTCTGATTTTCTGCCAGTCCCAGATCAGTTGTTGAAACACCATTTCGAATGCCGTTGAATTTACCAACATAGGCGGCATCGCCGGTAGAACCAACCGGACTAAAAAATTCCCCAATTCTTGGATCCTTATAACCGTTCATGATACTTTCCATGGTGGCACTCATCCGAAATTCATTGAAACCCGTGATTTGGTTAAGTGCATTTGGCAACTGGTTACTCACTTTCGCAAGTGCATTATCTGCATTACCGGAAAACACTCCGGCGGCAATGGCAGCTTCCGCTTCCGCTTTTGCTTTTGCAGGATCCACATTGGATATCCTTAGAGCAAGACGTAATCTCAGGGTATTCCCAAATGCTTTCCATTTCGTAGTATTACCCGCATAAATCACATCCTTGGCATCATAAGAACCACCTGCATCGATCGCATTCACCGCTTCCGTCAGTTCTTTAAAAAAGTCGGCATAGATCTCACGCTGATTGTCGAATTTTTCAGGCTTTGTAGGATCCCCTGCATCAAAATAGGGTATATCGCCATAGAAATCTACCATCCGGTGAAACAGAAACACTTTCCAGATACGTGCAATCTGCTTCTGATTGTTATTGGCATTCGGGCTCTTGATAATATCCACCAGGTTTTTAATGTCTCTTGGATAAAACAGGTTCCAACCCGCATCCAGCCAGGCCTGGTTTACCTGGTACCGGTCACTGTTGAAATAAGTAGCCGAGGTTGCGAAATACTGTCCGTATAGATCTGCGTAGAGTGCCTGCACCCGCTGAAATTCATTTGACAACATCAGGCCACGTGAAATAGCAGAAGAAAACAGCGCATTGGCTGCACCTGCTGCTACAGCAGGGTTTTCCAGGGAGGGACTGTTTGGATCCGTATTCAGGTCATCGAAATGTTTGACGCAGCCGGTTCCCACCAAACCTGCGATCAAAAAGGTATATATAAGTTTTGTTTTCATCTTGTTATTATTTTATACAGAGAAAATGGATCAGAAGGAAACAGTTAGATTAACACCATAACTTCTGGCTGTTGGTAATGAATAAAAATCAACTCCCTGGCCATTCAGCGCAGAACTTAATGCTACTTCCGGATCAAATGGTGCATCCTTGTAGAAGAAGAACAGGTTGCGTCCATACAGAGAAAGGTCAATGGCATTCATCTTTAGTTTAGCAGAAAAACGCTGCGGCAGTTTATATCCAAATGTCAGCTGACGCAAACGAATCGCAGTTGCATCATAGACCCAGGCTTCTCCTATTGGATTCGCACGGCCACCAATCGCCTGCCAGTAAGATCTTGGATTTACCGCAATATTGTTTGGAGTTTTGGTACCTGCCAATACACCCTCCACAATAAGGTCGTTGTTTTCTCTTCCTTCCAATGTCTGAGGTAATTTTCCCAATCCGGCCAGAACAGCCTGTGTATGGGATGCCACTACGCCTCCCACTCTTGCATCAACCAGAAAATCCAGGCTCCAGTTTTTATAGGAGAAGGCATTGTTGATACCCCCGGTCCAATCAGGAAATACATTTCCTGCATAATACGTACGACCAGTCACCAAAGGCAACCCATTCGCTCCAATCTGTACCAGTCCTTCTTCATCACGTTGAAAGGAACGAACAAACATTTCGCCAATGCGAGTGCCTTCATCTGCTTTCAGATCTCCAATCCGGGTACTTCCCAACAAGAAGGTTTTCTGCTGCGGATCCAGCTCTTCCACCTTGTTGCGGTTTCTGCTGAAATTAAGAGACATATTCCAGTTGAGA
>JALOMU010000386.1 GCA_025455285.1 Flavihumibacter sp. | reverse complement strand
CACTGCCAATAAAAAGGGTGGCAATCGCCTGTATCTGAACAAGGGTAACCTACAGTTTGAAGACATTACCGAATCTGCGGGGGTGGCTGGTACCGGCGACTGGCACTCCGGTGTTACCATGGCAGATGTCAATGGCGATGGTTTACTCGATATCTATGTATGTGCAGTTGCCGGATCTTTTCAGCTTACCGGTAAAAATCAGCTCTACATCAATAAAGGAAACAATCAGTTCCAGGAATCCGCAGCTGCCTATGGCCTGGATTTTTCCGGCCTCTCCACACAGGCCGCCTTTTTTGATTATGACCGCGATGGCGATCTCGACTGTTATCTCCTGAATCATTCCAAACAACCGCATAGCAATATCATCGATACTTCCAACAGAAGAAAACCTGATCCCCTGGCCGGCGACCGCCTCTACCGTAATGAGCTCAGCGAAGGCAAACATTCCTTCGCAGATGTTTCTGCAAGCGCAGGCATTTATCAAAGCAAACTCGGTTATGGATTGGGGTTAGCTATTTCCGATTTTAACAATGATGGCTGGCCGGATATCTATGTTGGAAACGATTTTCATGAAAACGATTACTACTACCTCAACAACCAGCAGGGTGGTTTTACAGAAGCAGGCGCTGAACATTTTCGGCACTATAGCCGCTTCAGCATGGGCAATGATGCAGCCGATCTGAACAATGACGGCCAGATAGATCTGGTTACGGTTGATATGTTGCCGCCCGATGAAAAAACACTCAAAACTTATGGCAGCGATGAAAATCCTGATATCTATAAGTTGAAACTCGAACGCAATGGCTACCAGCACCAATATTCCCGGAATGTATTGCAAATCAATAATGGAGATGGAAAAAGTTACAGCGATCAGGCACTCCAGGCCGGCGTGTTTGCTACCGACTGGAGCTGGAGCCCCTTGCTGGCCGACTTCAATGGCGATGGCAATAAAGATCTTTTTATCAGCAGCGGCATCCTGAAACGCCCGGTAGATCTTGACTATATACGATTTGTTAGTGCCATGGAGCGCAATCAAAACCTCAGTGGTACGGATGCATACGATGATGAAGTGATTAAAGCTATGCCCGACGGAGCCACACATCCTTTTTTCTTTCGCAACTCCGGCTCCGGTTTATTTCAGGAGGTTTCTAAAGACTGGGGAACGTCAGCTCTAAAAGGATATTACACAGGTGCAGCTTATGCCGATCTGGATAATGATGGCGATCTGGATATTATCATCAATGCTGTTAATGAAAAAGCAGTCCTGCTCAAAAACAATCAGCAGCCTAAACAATACCTGCGATTTAAAACAAGAGGAGAGGGGCTGAATTCCAAAGCCATTGGTGCCCGCTTGTATGCATTCCAGTCCGGCAAGATGCAGCTTCAGGAAATTATGCCTACCCGTGGCTTTCAATCCTCCTCCGATACCCGCTGGATAATTGGTCTGGACTCCATTGGGAAAATCGATAGCTTACTGGTGGTATGGCCAGATCAGCAATTCCAGTTGCTAAAAGAGTTTACTGCCAATAAAACCATTGAGCTGGATCAGTTAAATGCTTCCGGAAAATTTGATTTTGCAACTTACTTTAAGCCTGCAGTTGATCCGTTTCAGCCAGCCACTTCAAGCATTCCTTTCCAGCACAAGGAGAACGCATTTGTAGATCATAATGTACAATACCTCATACCTCATGGCCTTTCCACACGTGGACCTAAAATGGCAGTAGCCGATCTGAATGGAGATGGCCTTGATGATGCATATATAACCGGAGCAGCCGGACAACCAGGTGCCCTCCTTATGCAAACAGCAGCAGGTGGATTTGAATCAAAGCAGGCAGATCTCTTTCGGCCCTTTGCTGCCCAGGAAGAAGTGGATGCGATTTTTTTTGATGCTAACACCGACGGACAACCGGATCTCTATATCGCAATTGGCGGTAATGAACTGGAAGACAATAACCCGGGTTTGCAGGATCGCTTGTATATCAACCAGGGCAAAGGTGTTTTCAAACTGGATACTACAGCACTTCCTCCCATACGATTTAATAAAGGCGCTGTTGCTGCTGCTGATATTGATAAAGACGGCGACCAGGATCTCTTTGTTGGCGTACTGGCCAATGCCCGACAGTACGGAGTTCCACATCATTCCTATCTGTTATTGAATGATGGTAAGGGAAAATTTTCCATCGCCGATAAATCCATTTTTGATGGTGAGAACATCGGCATGGTTACCGCTTCTTCCTTTGCTGATCTGAATAAGGATGGATTTCCTGAACTGGTTGTGGCTGGTGAGTGGATGCCGGTTATTATCGCAAAAAATAATTCCGGCAAGTTTACCCGCCAACCCATTCCAGGCTCCACAGGTTTATGGCAATCCATCTTCCTGACTGACACTAACGGAGACGGTCAAACGGATATTCTGGCTGGTAACTGGGGACATAATTCCAAGTTGTATGCCGGGAAAAGTAGTCCGCTGAAACTTTACATAAAAGACTTTGATAAAAATGGAAGTATTGAACAGGTAATGGCCTATACCATAGATGGCAAAGAATATCCTTTTCTTGCCAAAGATGAATTGGAGCGGGCTTTACCAGTATTGAAGAAAGCATATCTGACCTATGGAGAAGTGGCGGGTAAAACGGTAGACTTCATACTCTACGACCTGTTCACTGATTATATTGAACAAAAAGCAGAAGTGCTTGGTAGCTCTGTTTTTATTTCAGATGGCAAAGGTGGGTTTACCCGGTCTGATTTACCCGCTTCTCTTCAACTGGCACCAATTTTTGCATTTGCCCAAATGGAGGGGTCGGGAAAAAATTTTATGGCTGCAGGCAATTTTTACAATGTCACACCCTATGAAGGTCGATATGATGCGCTGAACCCTGTCGTTTTTGGAATGGATGCAACCACCCGGCCTATTACGCATCTGCCTGGTGAAGTGCGCGATCTTAAATGGCTTCGATCACCCGGAAATAAAAAAAGACTGGTTGTGGTAAGAAATAACCAGTCCCCATTAATTTTTGACTTTTCAAATTAAATGCGATGATAAAAAAGAATTTCACTGTTCTGACACTGTTAGTTTCTTTAAT
>JALOMU010000385.1 GCA_025455285.1 Flavihumibacter sp. | reverse complement strand
TGATGAATGAATTTGTCTTTATCCAGGTGGCGGCAATCCAGGTAAACATGTTCAGTTCCGGTGATTTTCATCTCGGAATCGATAGCGCGGGCTACAATATCACGGGGAGCCAGGTCCTTTCGTTCATCATACCGTTCCATAAAGGCTTCTCCTTTTTTATTCCGAAGAATACCACCATCACCCCGAACGGCCTCGGTTATCAGAAATGCCTGTCCACCCACTCCGGGTTCGTATAATGCGGTAGGATGAAATTGGATAAATTCCATATTCTCGATCCGGCCTTTGGCACGGTATACCATCGCAGTTCCATCTCCGGTTGCTATGGCAGGGTTGGTAGTGGAGCGATAAACCTGACCATTACCCCCCGTTGCAAGCAGGGTGGTTCCGGCGAGAATTTTCTCTATCTGGTTATTTTTCGTGTTGAGTGCATATACTCCAAAGCACTGGATGTCTGGTGTGCTTTTGGTAACCAGGTAACCCAGGTGGTGTTGGGTAATCAATTCTATTACAAACCAGTGTTTGTGAAATTCTATATTGGGAAATTGCTGTACTTTTTCAATTAGTGCCCGTTCCATCTCCTTTCCGGTTACATCTTTGTGATGAAGGATGCGGTATTCACTATGTCCGCCTTCCATGCCCAGCATATAATCGCCATCAGCATCCTTATCAAATTTGGCGCCCCATTCAATGATTTCGCTGATCCGTTGCACCCCTTCCTTTACGACGATCTCAACAATTTTTTCATTACATAGGCCATCGCCTGCAATAAGGGTATCGTTGATATGTTTTTCAAAGCTGTCGTTCTCGAAATCGGTTACTCCCGCTATCCCCCCCTGCGCATATTTGGTATTGGTTTCGTCTGCAGCGGCTTTGGTTACAACGGTAATTTTTTTATCAGGAAAATGCTCCGCCATTTTAAGGGCATAGGTAAGACCGGCAATTCCGGATCCGATCACTAAAAAATCAGTTTGTATCATGAGATGCGGGAAATTGATTTAACTATGAATAATTGTGCCAGACCATACGTTAGCATGATACCAACACCCGCCAGGGGAAATGGTTGTATGAACTGGTTAATGGCAAGCAGGCTATCGGAGAGCACAAAAAGTGCAGCACCACAAATTAGCAGCAATGCAGGATTTTCGAATGGTTTTGCATATACATGAATGGCGCTTGCCAACATGCTGCCGATGGCAATGGCATATAATAAAACAGGAAGCCTGAGTTCATTTGGTAAGGTCCTGAAAAGCCAGGCATAAAGTAGTATTGTATACACCAGTATTGAGATCAGCATCAGCGGATTCCAGCGGCCTGCAGGATTCCTGCGTTTTCTGGCGTTCAGAAATATCCAGGTGTATAACAATTGTGCAAGCAGGAAGCTGGCTAGTCCGGCCATAAAAAAACTGGAAGCCGATTGCATGAGGAAAACATCTCCCAGCCAGGAAAATATCAGTGCTGCGATCACCAGATTTCGAAAGGGAGCTCCCGGCACTGTTATGGAAATGAAATAAACGAGCAGCCAAACCATTAACAGGGGTTTCGTTACAAAACGTATCGTATTCCAGTTAAAAAAAATGGCCAGCAAATGGATTCCTAACAGTGTCAGGTAACCGATTTGCCAGCCATTTTTTGTTTCAGCTACGGGTTGGTTCATTAATAGCGGATAATGATTTCCATCAGTTTGGGAGAATCCAGTGCGGCAACGATATCTCCTTTAAGTGTAACCGTTTTTTTGTCTGCTGAAATTACCGCCCTGGGATTACTAACTGATTTTACTTTTTTTGGAACTTTTACGGTCAGGTTCAGGCTCATGTCGCCCATCATGGAAAACATTCCTTTGGATTCCTGGAGTTTTGGATCGCTCATGAGGCTGTCATAGCGGGCCCGGTTCAATACCTTTTTGTATTCTCCATTACTGAAAGTGACATCGTACATGGAATTAATCTTTTCAATTCCGCCGCCGCTGCTTGGAATAGGGGCCGGTTGATCCGGACCGGGTTGTTGCCCACCCAAATTCTTGAGTGATTTGCCCATTACATCCATTTCATTCATCGCCTTGGTTAGTTTGTTTGCATCCGCAATGCTCTTGAAGGGGAAATTCATGTTGATATTAAACAGATTTTCCTTCATGTTCATCTGCAGTTGAAGTTTTCCGTTGCGAAGCAGGGCTTTATTTTCAGCACTCAATTCCTGGGCAGTGTCTACTATATCCTTCATCAGAATGGTAGTATCCATGGCTTTGTCCATACCATCTTTTTGCAGGTCTTCCGGAGAAGCAAAACCTTTTAGCATTTCAAATAGTTGCCCCATATCGGTTCTGGCAGCCATTGTTCCTGAGCCATCTTCCCTGATTTCCACCTCTTCTTCAATCTGGATGCAGGCGGTGAAGAGTACCATTACCAGGAAGGTGAGCAGGAGTTTATACTTTTTCATTTTTGAGGTTTAAAATTTAAGAACAAGTTAATTGGTTTCTTTCGTTTCAACTATATAATGCAGGGTTAGTGTTTTTGTTTGCCCTGGCGCCAGTTCTATCAAACCGATTCCATTATTAAAACAATTCGGCGCGGAGCTCAGGTTTTCAATCGCAATGCTTTTCCGGTCTGGCGGAGTATAAATCTGGAGGTAAGGGTACTGTTCATCAGTTACGAACCGGATGGAAAGCCCGCTTGCCGGATGGCTCCATTCACATACCGGTTGCCCGCCGGCTGGATCCAGTAAAAAACAGTTGTCTAACTCAGTATTTCCAAATGGTTTACTTGCATTAAATGTTTGATAAGGCAGTATTCTTCCGGTTGGAATCAGTTGCTCGCTGAACTCCAGCATGCCTTTTGCCGGGAATCGTAACCAGCAATCATTAATGCTTTCGCTTAATTGAAAATAGGGATGCCATCCATCGCCCAGAGGAATCGTTTGTTGATCACTGTTATGCAGCGTTGTCTGCACCTGGAGTGTATTTCCATGAAAGAGGGTATACAGAACCTGGCAGGTATACCGGAATGGATAACCAGAATCTTCTGCTTCATACTGGTACTCAAACAGCGCGGAAGCAAAGAATTCAGTGGTTTTTTGTTCCCTGACGGTAAAG
>JALOMU010000384.1 GCA_025455285.1 Flavihumibacter sp. | reverse complement strand
GGTAGCGTCTGTTTCAGATGGTACGGCGGGTTATTGGAATCCGGCTGCGCTGGTGCATGTTAAGAACCAGGCCCAGGTGAACATTATGCATGCCGAATATTTTGCCGGAATTGGTAAATACGATTATGCAAATATTGCGCTTCCCCTGAAAGATGGTAAAAGAACGATCGGGTTATCGGTACTGCGGTTTGCAGTAGATGATATTCCAAATACGGTATTCCTGGTGGAACCGGATGGCACCATCAATTTTGATAACATCACTACTTTCTCTTCTGCCGACTATGCCTTTCTTTTTTCTTATGCGCAGGAATTGAAAATGAAGGGCTCTCCTGATAAGAAACTTAACCTCGGGTTCAATGCGAAAGTTATTCACCGGAAGGCGGGTGATTTTGCAACAGCCTGGGGCTTTGGCTTTGATGCAGGTGTTCAGTACATTAATAAACGATTGCAGGTAGGTGTTGTGGCAAGGGATGTTACAACCACGTTTAATGCCTGGACCTACAATATCAATGATAAGATGCGGGAAGTGTTTTATGTAACACAAAACGATGTTCCGGTAAAGTCGAATGAACTGACTGCACCCAAACTGATTGCGGGAGCTTCTTACAACTTTAAAATAAGTAAATCGATTGACCTGCTTGCTGAAGCCAATCTGGATTTTACGTTTGATGGCAGGCGTAATACGGTGATCAGTAGCTCTGCCTTGAGTGTGGATCCTAAAATAGGCCTGGAAGCATCCGTTAAAAAAGTGTTTTTTGTACGTGCTGGTATTAACAATTTTCAGAAAGCCCTGGATGATAATGACAGCACCTATCAGAAAAAGGTCTGGATTTATCAACCTGCAATTGGGGCAGGATTTCGATTGCAGAATGTGATGATTGATTATGCCTTTACCAACCTGGCGAACCAGTCCAATCCCCTGTATACGCACGTATTTTCATTGAAACTTGACCTTGTCAAAAAATCAAAGAACAAAAGTAACTGATTAAGCATATGTATCTGAATCGAAAGAATTCCTTCAATCGTTTGTTGATTATGCTGGTTGTGTTACTGGCAACCGGATTTACTTCATTCGCTCAGCCCTTTAATAATGAATGGATTGATTACAATAAGACCTATTATAAGTTCAAAGTAGGAGCCGATGGGTTGTATAGAATTCCCGCTGCCTCTCTTTCAACTATTGGTCTGAATTCGACTCCTGCTGAGCATTTTCGCCTTTATCGAAATGGTGTAGAAGTGCCGATATTCACCTCTGCAAATTCAGGGGTTTTACCTGCAGATGGATACATTGAATTCTGGGGATTAGCCAATGATGGAACAACTGATCGGATTTTATATCGGGAAGAACAGTTTCAGCACAGGACAAAATATAATTTGCATGTTGATACTGCGATTTATTTTTTGACGGTAGAATCATCATTGCCGAATAAACGATTTACCTCAGTTAACAATGACGTTGCTTCTAATACATTGCCAGTTGAGCCATATTTCATTTTTAAATTGGCAAGAGATTTTAAGGAAAGATTGAATCCGGGATTTGCAGCAGATCTTGAGCAGTATGTATTCTCTTCTTCTTACGATAAAGGAGAATTTTTCTCAAGCAGTGAAATAAGGCAGCGGATTACGCGTACGGACAACCAGGCAAACCTCAGGCCTTTTGTTGGCGGACCTGATGGTACCTTGCAGTTTGGTGCTTTTGGAAATACAACCAAAACCAGGAGAGTTAGAGTGGAGTTGAATGGTAACCAACTCTATGAAAATTCAATGAACTTTTTTTCTGACCTGGTTGCTACGGTTCCAGTTCCTAATGCCTTGCTGGCAACAGGTGCGGCTTCAGTAGCATTTACAAATGTTCAGCCGCCGGCTCCAGCAACAGGACCTGATCCTTACCTGGACCGGATGGTAATTTCTTTCTACGAATTAACCTATGCAAGGGAATTTAATTTTAATAATTCCCGAACGTTTTCCTTTGAGCTGCAGCCACGTACCAACGGATATTTTCTTGAAATCAGGAATTTCAATAGTGGGGGAATTGCTCCTGTTCTATATGACCTGGAAAACCAGGAGCGGTATGTAGCTAATACTCAGGTCGCAGGTGTATTTAGATTTGCACTACCCGGTTCTGTGAATACCAGGAGATTGGTAATGGTGAGTCAGGTTGCTGCTACAGGTTATCCAAATATTGTAAACGCATTCAGTTCCAGAACATTTACGGATTATTCAAATGCAGCATTGCAGGGGGATTATTTAATTGTTACAAATAAATTATTGCTGAATGGTGCAGATGGTTCCAATCCCGTAGAAGATTATCGCCAGTACAGAAGCAGTGTTGCAGGTGGAGGCTTTAATGCAAAAATTTATGATATAGAGGAATTAACGGATCAGTTTGCATTTGGACAGGCAGGTCATCCCTTATCAGTCAAAAATTTTATTCGATATGCGAGAGCAAATTTCAGTAGTCCGCTGCAGAATATTTTTCTGGTTGGGAAGGGGGTAACCTACAACTATTATCGCTCGAATACAGTAAACATGAGGCCGCAGTTGGGAGAACTTAATCTTATACCCACTTTTGGCTTTCCCGGATCTGATAATTTTTTAAGCTCTTTATCATCGAGTGATCCAATAATTCAAACTCCAATTGGCAGGCTTTCAGTAATCAGACCTGCTGAGATTTCAGATTACCTTGAAAAAGTGAAGGAGTATGAACAGGTTCATAAGACTATATCAGGACGCATCGTGGATAATTTATGGAAGAAAAACATTCTTCATGTTACTGGTGCAACAGATGCCTTATTAGGGGTACAGCTTTGTAATTTCATGAATACGTACAAAACCCTTATTGAAGACACATTAGCTGGTGCAAGTGCAGTGGTGCTTTGTAAAACTTCAGGCGGAGAACCCGACCAGTCAGGTGCGCAGATTATACGGGATAAGATGGAAGAAGGGGTAAGTTTATTGACCTATTTTGGGCACTCCTCTGCAAATACGCTTCAGTTCAGTATTGAAGATCCGAATGATTACAACAACCAGGGGAAATACCCTGTATTTTCTGTAAATGGCTGTTATGCAGGAGATTTCTTTCAGTATTC
>JALOMU010000383.1 GCA_025455285.1 Flavihumibacter sp. | reverse complement strand
GGTTGCTGCAATTCTTTGATCAGCTGATCCAGTTTACGTTCGCGCAGGTACTGCATGGCGGTACTGGCTTCTCCTACACCCGGAAAAATGATTTTATCAGCTTTTCGCAACACCTCCAAATCATCTGTCACGGTTGCAGTTGCACCAATTCTTTCAAGTGCATACAGTACACTTTGAATATTCCCTGCATTGTATTTTACGATGGCTATTTCCATGCTTACAAACTAAACTATTGTACTTAAAAATTCTTTGGTAGCAGTACCCACATCTATTGCCCCTTCCAACGCTTTGATATAAGCAGATCCAATGATGGCACCATTTGAATGTGCACAGGCTGCATCAAAACTTTCGCGGTCTTTAATTCCAAATCCAACCAACACAGGATTTGTTAACTGGTAGGATTCCAGTCGTTGAAGGTAGTCCTGCACACTAGTCATTTGTTTGTTAGACCCGGTTGTTGAGGAAGATGAAACAGCATATAAAAAACCAGTACTCAGTTTGTCCAGTTTTTTAACTCTTTCTTCAGCCGTTTCGGGGGTAACCAGGAATATGAAGTCCAACCCATATTTTCGAATAATGGCGCCATACTCCGTTTCAAATTCATATTCTGGTAAATCAGGCAGAATTAACCCATCCACACCTACCCTTGCGGCATCTGAGCAAAAGCGTTCAAATCCATACTGCAGTACCGGATTCATATATCCCATCAGTATAACGGGAACAGTTATGCGATCCCGAAAACCATCCAGCTGTTCGAACAACCGTGCGATGGTCATACCATTTTCAAGCGCTATAGCACTGCTTTGCTGAATAACCGGTCCATCGGCAAGTGGATCACTATAAGGCATGCCCAACTCAATCAGGTCTGCTCCGTTTGCCTGTAAGGATTCCATAACTGGCAGCGTGCTGTTGAGTTCAGGATAACCTGCAGTGCAGTATACATTCAATACCCGTTTATGCTTCTGTTGAAATAATATTTGAATTCTGCTCATATCTATAATCTTAACTCTTCAGTATTTTTTCCATTTTTATATCTGATCTCTTGTAAATCGAATTACCAACCGGTATCTCTACAAATCCGAATTTCCTGTACAAATGAATAGCGGCTCTCAGTTTTGAATGTGAATACAACTGTAGCAGGTTAGCTCCCTTTTCTTTTGCTATTGCGATGGCATGCTGAACCAGTTTATGTCCTGTCTGACGGCCCTGAAAATTTGTATCCACCGCCATTTTGGACAGTTCAAAACAGTCCTCTGCGGATTTGATCAAGGCATAACAGCCGATTACCTGATCATGTAACAAAGCGAAATAAATAAAACCACCCTTATCCAGGTAATAGGTACGTGGATTACTTAGCATTTCTTCATCCACCGGCTCCACTTCAAAAAAGGTTTCCAGCCAGGCTTTATTCAGACGTTTAAAATCGGGTGCCCAGCGATCTTCAAAAGGTTCTATCCTTATCAATTCTTCCATCAGATGCCCATCATTTCCATTTGTTTCATATAGGTTGCAAGATCCTTATCGCCTCTGCCGCTCAAACAAATAACAACCTGGTCGGTTTCTTTTAAGGACAACTGAGAGAGTGCTGAAAATGCATGAGCGGTTTCCAGGGCAGGAATAATGCCTTCTGTTCTTGCCACATCAAAAGCAGCACGCAGAGCGTCCTCATCGGTTACAGCCAGGAAATGTCCTCTTCCACTATCAAATAAATTGGCATGTAAGGGACCGATTCCCGGGTAATCGAGTCCGGCTGATATACTATGCGGTTCTACCACCTGACCATCTTCCGTTTGCATCACCAGGCTCTTGCTTCCATGCAATACCCCTGGTTTACCCAGTGCAGTAGTTGCAGCAGAAAGGCCACTGTTTACGCCATGACCAGCCGCTTCAACTGCAACCAGTTGAACAGTCAGTTCATCCAGAAAATGATAAAAGGCGCCCGCTGCATTGCTACCGCCACCTACACAGGCGATAACATGGGTGGGCAGCTCGGAGCCTGTTTTTTCCTTTAGCTGCCAGCGGGTCTCTTCACTGATTACACTCTGAAACCTGGCCACCATATCCGGATAAGGATGAGGCCCCACCACACTTCCAATAATGTAATGCGTATCTGAAGGATTGTTGATCCAGTCGCGGATAGCCTCATTGGTAGCGTCTTTCAGCGTTTTACTTCCACTGGTTGCAGGCACTACTTTTGCACCTAACATCCGCATGCGCGCAACATTGGGCGCCTGCCTTTCGATATCCTTTTCTCCCATGTAAACAATACACTCCACCCCTTTCAATGCGCATACCGTAGCTGTTGCTACGCCGTGCTGGCCAGCACCTGTTTCCGCGATGATCCGATTTTTACCCAGCTTTTGCGCCAGCAGTATCTGACCAATGGTATTGTTGATCTTGTGCGCCCCTGTATGGCAGAGGTCTTCCCTTTTCAGGTAAATATTGGTACCGTAGGCAGCACTTAATCGCTTAGCAAAATAAAGTGGCGTTGGTCTTCCCACATAATCGTGCAGCAGGTCCCTGAACTCCAACTGGAAGGATGGCTCCTGCATGATTTCCAGGTAACGCGACTGTAACTCTTCCACATTCGGATGCAACATCTCTGGAATATAAGCACCACCAAATCGTCCATAATAGCCATGCACATCGGGCTGTTGATAGGTTTGCATATTCATTTTCGTATTAGTCGTTCAATTGTTTGATAAATTTTTGAACCAGTTTCAAATCTTTTACACCCGGACTTGTTTCAAACCGGCTGTTAATATCCACTGCAAACAGCGCTTTGGCTTCCGGTTGCGTTGAAAATTCTTTTAGTGCACCCACATCATCCGGTTCAATTCCACCACTCAGAAAATAAGGTTTACCTATCTGTTGTGCTTTCAGCATGCTCCAATCGAATTTTTTCCCTGTACCACCATAGCCCACTCCCATTGTATCAAAAAGAAACATATCACAAACATCCAGATAGGGTTTGATCATCCATTCGATGCTGTCGTTTTCGCTGAGGCGGAACGCTTTCACTACCGACACATAGTCTGCTATTTTTTCGCAGTACTTCGGCGATTCATCCCCATGCAATTGCACCATATGAAGCC
>JALOMU010000382.1 GCA_025455285.1 Flavihumibacter sp. | reverse complement strand
GCTACCTGCCATTTTGAATGTGTGGTTTGGTGGTTCGGAAGCAGGTTATGCGATCAGTGATGTATTATTTGGCGATGTGAATCCATCCGGCAAACTACCGGTTACCTTTCCACGAAATGTGGGACAAATCCCGATTTATTATAGTTATAAAAATACTGGCCGTCCGTTGGTGGGTGATGAATTCCAGAAGTTCCGTTCCAATTACCTGGATGTTTCCAATACGCCACTTTATCCCTTTGGTTACGGACTTAGTTATACGAAGTTTGATTACAGTCCGATTGCACTTAGTAAGGCTTCACTGAAAGGTGCAGAAAAATTAATTGCCAGGGTAACGGTAACCAATAGTGGAAAGTTTGCGGGGGAAGAAGTAGTTCAACTTTATATCCGGGATATCGTTGCCAGCAATACCCGTCCACTCAAGGAATTGAAAGGATTTAAGAAGATACTGTTACAGCCGGGCGAATCAAAGGAAGTCAGTTTTGAAATAACTACCGATCTGCTGAAGTTTTACGATCACAATCTTCGCTACGATTGGGAGCCGGGGGAGTTTACAGTTTTCATTGGCACCAATTCCCGCGATACCCGGTCGGCCAACTTCCGCTGGTCCCGCTGATCCCTCCATTCCGCCTTGGCGGATGCCACTTGTCCGGTGCCATCCGCCAAAGCGGAGTAAAAGAGTTAGCTTTGATGCATGAACCGTTACAGGCTTTTTTCAGTAGCACCCATTGCGTTGCTGGTCTTCGTCTGCTCCTTTTCACAGCATGGCTCAGATGAAAAGAAGTGGATAGAGCTTTTCAATGGCAAGCATGTCCGCAACTGGATCGTAAAGGTAAATCACCATGATGTAGGAGTAAATTTTGGAAATACTTTCCGGGTTGAAGATGGCCTTATAAAGGTTCGGTACGACCAGTATGGCGATTATAATGACCAGTTTGCGCATTTGTATTTCAAACGCCCCTTTTCGCATTATCACCTGCTGGTTGAATATAGATTTACTGGAAAATTCAAGGAAGATGCACCAGGTTATACTTATCGTAACAGTGGTGTAATGCTGCATTCCCAGGACCCCCGCACCATGTTGAAGGACCAGGATTGGCCCATCTCAATAGAAATGCAATTCCTGGGAGGATTGGGTGATGGCAAACCCCGCACTACCGGTAACCTTTGTACGCCGGGGACGAATGTAGTGTATGATGGCAAGTTGGATACACGTCATTGTATTGATTCGAAGTCGAAAACCTATGATGGGGATCAATGGGTAACTGCAGAAGCCATTGTTTTAGGGGATAGCCTTGTCAAACACATCATAAATGGCGATACTGTGTTACAATATTCCAAACCTCAAATTGGTGGCGGTGTGGTAACCAATTTTAATCCCGCCATCAAAATTGATGGAACTCCCCTAAAAAAAGGATTTATCGCACTTCAGTCGGAAGGCCAGGAGATTGATTTTCGCCGCGTTGCGATCCGTATCCTTCGGCGCTAACAGTACCTAAATCATATATTGTACCTTTAGGTCATGGAAAAGATAGAAACGATAATCCTGGACCTGGGTGGAGTGTTGTTGAACATTAGCTTTGAGGCTACAGAAAAAGCATTCGAATCCATCGGGCTCACTAATTTTCATCAATATTTTTCACAGTATAAAGCCTCTCCGCTGTTTGAGCAGTTGGAAACGGGAGTTGTGTCGGAGCAGGAATTTTTCACCTATTTCCGTAAAGAAACCGGTCTTGATGTGGATGATGAAATGATTACCACTGCCTGGAACGCTATGTTACTGGATTTTCCTCCCGAAAGAATTGAATGGCTCCGCGGCCTCGAAAACCGGTACCGGGTATTTTTGTTCAGCAATACGAATAGCATCCACCACGAAGCATTCCAGTTAAAATTCAGTGCCGAATTTCCAGGCAAACCCTTCGACCTGCATTTTGAAAAAGCCTATTATTCGCATCTGCTGGGGAAACGAAAACCTTATGTAGATGCCTTTGAGGCATTAATTAAAGATGCCAATATCAATCCTGCTACCGCAATTTTTATCGACGATACCAAAACAAATATCGAGGGAGCCCAACAGGTGGGTATGAAAGGAATATTCCTCACAAACGGGGAAACAGTGCTGGATCTGGGGATTTGAAGAAGTGAAAGGTGAAAGGTGAAAAGTGAAAGATGGTGAAAGGTCAGATGTCAGACGTGAGACGTGAGAAGTAATTCCCAACCGTTCCACACACTCTTGTATCGTCACATATTGTCCCTTTTACGGTAGTGGGGAGAATGCAAGCCTTCTTCATTCCTCTTTTATAGAGTTATTAATTTGTAAATAGGAAGTTAGCATTGAACCTGCGGTAGCCACATTTTTCCTATCAATCAACTCCCTGTCTCCTTTGTCTCCAGCTTCCGTTGTCCCCTCTTCCATTCCTCCTATTCCTTCACCTCCTCAAACTCAATATAGTCACCTTTGGAAGTCGGTTTTGCCGAATCAGTATGGACATTGGCGGTAGTAGTACGCTGTTGGTTGGGGCCATAGGGTTCATATCCCTGCTGCTCCTGCATGCGGGCAGCCATTTCTTCCTGGGCGGCCTTGAACTGGCGACGCACATTCCGGGTAGCCCGGGTAACAGGAATTACAAATCCGAAAATAAACTTATACGCGATGTACGCCAATAACAGTAATAAAACAGTTTTTAACATAGCCTGGCAAAGGTACAACCTGAGGCCGTTTTTATTTGTTAATCTTCCCCGGTCAACAGCCTGAACCACACATTTGGATTGTATGGGCCATTTACCGTACATTTGCATCGGAAAAAGAAACAAAGGAAGGGAACGGAAGCGTTCCCTTCTTCTATTTTCGAAATTCACAAACCAGGCAGCGTGGCAAATGAAACATATATACAGGCGGTAGGGCAATTCATGAATGAATTGTTGGAAGGAGACTCCGACTGTTTTTTGGTGGAGGTTCGAATCAAGCCCACTAACAATTTCAAGGTTTTCCTGGATGCAGATTCAGGAATGTCCATCGCCCGCTGTGTGAATTTTAACCGCGCACTGTATAAAAAAATTGAAGAAGCAGGTTGGTTTCCGGAAGGCGATTTCTCCCTGGAGGTTTCCT
>JALOMU010000381.1 GCA_025455285.1 Flavihumibacter sp. | reverse complement strand
TTCTGTGTACATGGCCAGGCTCTCTGTCAGCATACTAGCACCCTCCCGTTCGTCCGGGGAAAGTTGGTTATTTCCCCACCAGTAATGCGATAATTCATGCGCTGCCAGTTCCATAATCACATCGTTATCAGGTTCCGCCTGCAGGTTGGAAGTAAAGGCCAAACCCTCATTCATATAGATTACACCCGGATAAGCAGTAGCATTGAATCCTCTTACGAAAGAAGGAATTTCCGCATAGGCGATGCTCCTGAATGGATAGACTCCAAATTGTTGCTGACAATAGTCCAGGCTTCTTTTGGTCTGTTCAATCAGGGCGTTTACATTTTCACTGTGTAGTGGATGATGATACACCTGTATAGGAATGCCACTGTGAACAGTTTTGCGTACCGCATAACTGGCTGATGATAACGCAAATCGAAAAGGGATTTTCTCTGCACGGAATTGGAAATAATTTCTGCCTTCCTGCTCCCATTTTTTCAGTAACTCACCGGTACCAATCACTTGTTCCTGCGCATTGGTAGATACAATCATATCGAGCGCAATGAAATCCTCCCTGTTGTCTTTTGGGGCCTCCAGTTTTTTCAGCTGGGTTGCGGGCCCTAGCCCATATTGTACACGCTCCAGTGAATCTTCCAGTTCCATTGCAGCATGATAACCAATGATTGGAAAATATCGACTGATCCGCATGAAACTTCCTTTTTCCTGGATCAGATTCACCGGCTGATGCGCATTGACCGGATGCCATTGATAGTGCAACCGGAATTGCAGATAAGCACTGTCGCCAGGTTGAATTGCTTTTTTTAAGTGAATAGCCTTTACCTCTTCATTTACAGGCACCAGCTCCTTTCCATAATTGAGTGATGCAGATTCAAGCTGAAAACCTTCCGGAAAATTCACCAATACTGCTGGCATTTCCACAGCAGTTGTATTGCGCAACAGATAGGTTCCCTCAATTCGATAACTTTTTTTATCCGGATACAGGTCGATGGTGGTAGTTACACGTTGAATAGTCGGCTGAGCCAGCTCCTGGAATTTTCTATAGCTTTTCTCATAGTTGACAGCTTTCTGCTCTTGCTCCTGTTTATCCGGCTTGGTATACCCTTCAAGGTAGTTGGGTATCGTAAAGGCAAGTAATCCGACTACTGGTAAGATACCCAACAAACTCGCAAGCCTCTTAGTGGTAAGTGCATGTACACCCATCCACAAAATGGCGACCAGTCCTGCTCCTACCACCATCTTTTGCAGAAAGGAACCAGGATATCCGCCATAACCGCTAAAGTCTGTCCAGGTAGCTGAATACCCCGTTAACAACAATGCCATCGGGTGTTTGAAAAGATTCAATGCAATCGGACTTGCAAGCAGTAAAGCAAACAGAAATGACAATCCCAATGCGATATACTTATGCGGAAATATGGCATTGATGAGCAACAAAAAACAACTCAATACTACTAACGGAAGGCTGTTGAATAGTAATACACCCATGTAAGCACCTGCATCAACTATCCTATATTGATAAGCTAGTTGGAATAGTAATCCTTCTCCAATAAGCAGTATGGAATAAAACAGGATCAGCACCGATATACTGAATCCATGCGCCACTATTTTCGCCTGCGCAAAACCCGTACTGCCCTCTACCGCATTGAAGCGGTAAGCTGCACTCCTCCAGTAGAGATCGTTGATAAAATAAGTGATCAGGAACAAACCCAGCACCTGAAAATTTTCATGGATAACACCTGCCAATAATCCTGAACTGGCGTAGCGTTGTGGCATCCGGATCCCTTTCTCAATCTCACCAACCATTTCCATTCCAACAGCAAATACCAATAGTAAACTAGACGCAGGCAGAAGTACGCTTTTAAAAACATATACCAGGTCCAGTTTCGCAAAGGAATAAATCGCTTTTAGTTGTTGTGAAAAATCAAATTTTACCTGTGCGGTTACGACCGGACTGAACCCAATGGATTTTTTCTCAGCAAGAACAGCCGAGTCTTTTCCTGCCCGACTCTTTCTAACCCGCGTAACAGAAAAAGACAGATACGACAAATAAATAAATACAACAGCCAGTGCGCTATAGAGCAACCGGTTCAATAAAAAGAAATCGGTTAAGGGTACCAGTTCCTTGTTTCGCTGATCAACTGTAAAATCGCGTGCAGCATAATAATAAGCAGAGAGTCCGAATGGATCCAATAGTGCAGCCAATTTTTGAGCACCTACCGATTGTGGAGAAGCGGCATTCATAAAAGGCGAATTGGAATAAACCAGCACTACCATATACAAGACATACACTAATAAACCGGAAATTACCAATAACAACTTATGCTTGGAACGCATGGCAACAAACAACAGAAATGAACAAACGAACAACAGGGAAGGTAGTACCAGCACCATAAATGCATACAAGTACCGAACCAGGAAAAACCCCGGCTGCATTTCGGAACCGGTACGATTGCTTTGCCCGATCACGAATCCTGCATACAGAGAAAGAAAGACAAACAATACCACCAATCCATATGAAAGGGCTCTCCCTGTAAGGAATCCGGCTTTTGAAAGGGGTGTAGTAAAGAGTAAGCTTTCCATCCGTGCATCCCAATCTTTAAAGAGTAACTGACTGCCAATAATACTTGCAATAAAGATTACAGCCAGGCTGAGAAAACCTGTAATATAACCTATTGAAAAAGCGGAATTCAGGTACACCCCTTCTCCTACTGAAAGATTGAAGTTGGAACCGGCATAGAGGCCCATCGCGCCACAGAGTAGCAATACCATATATGACACATAATTTCTTATATAGGAATGGATATCGAATAACAATATGGATCTCATGCTACTGCCTGCTTAATGGTATAAAAATAAAAATGCTCCAGCGTGGGAAGGATAGCCTCAAAGCCTTCCGGCTGTTGGTTTGCATAAACGGAAACAACCAGTTGCGTCTCTACCCACTGGTGACTGATTACATGGAATCGTTGTTCAACATCCGCCAATTCAGTTTTGCTGATCTTTTTTGCCCATATCTTTCCCTGCAGGGTGGATACCAGTTCCCCCGGACTACCGACAACGCGGATCCTTCCATCTTTCAGAATTGCCATCGAACTGCACAGGTTGCGTAC
>JALOMU010000380.1 GCA_025455285.1 Flavihumibacter sp. | reverse complement strand
ACCTTGAACCCTTTTTCTTCAATCGTCAGTTCACCGATGTTCGACTTGTTGATCAATCGGATCAACTCCTGAATTTGTTTAAAATCCATTGTACTGAATTTACAGTTGGTGATCAATTTAGGCGGCTAAGATAAGGAAAATGCCCCTCCGAAGAGGGGCACTAACATCTTTCATAAAAAATTACTCTTTTACGCGCTCCACGTAGTCACCGGTTTTGGTGTTTACGCGGATCAATTCCCCTTCGTTTACAAAAAGCGGAACCATTACGGTTGCACCGGTTTCCACAGTTGCGGGCTTAAGGGTACGGGTAGCCGTATCACCTTTCATGCCGGGTTCGCTATAAGTTACCTTCAATACAATTTTATCCGGCAACTCAATACTCATGGGAGTATCGGATTCTGTATTTACCAGTACAGATACTTCCTGACCGTCTTTTAAAAACTGGGGAGCATCCACCAGATTCTCCTGGGCAACGATTTGTTCGAAGGTTTCATTGTCCATGAAGTTATAACCACTGTCATCTTTGTAGAGGAACTGAAAATTTTTGCGCTCTACACGAATGGGATAAATGGTATCGCCACTGTTCCAGGTTTGTTCTATTGTACGGTTATTGTCCACACCTTTCAGCTTTGCCCAAACCTTGGCGGCTGCACGTGCAGTCTTGTTTTCTCCAAACTCAACGATCTTATACAGACTTCCATCGAGTTTGATAATCAGGCCACGGCTGATATCGGAGGTATTTGCCATAATTAATTACAGTTTTCTGCTATATACAATTAATAAGGGGGCAAAATTACTGCAATTCGGCAATAGCCAGCAAATTTTTAGCAGATCACTGTTTTTTTCTGATCACTACAATCACCCCGTTTTTCCCCTTAGCTCCGAATCGTTCAGTGGCCTTTTTATCTTTATAAACTGTGATGGACTCAATAGACTCCGGTTTCATTTTCTTAAATTCATCCGGACTCATTTCAGTACCGTCTACGATATAAAGCGGACTGGATTCAGATTTGGCAAAGCCTGTAACGGTTATGGGTTCAAGTTTACTGTCAGGCTCAGCTGCAGCATTGTCCGATTTTGTTTCGATGAGGATTACGCCCTCTTTCCCCCGTTCCCCGTACTTAGCAACCGCCTGCTCATTTTTTATTACATGGATTGCTTTGATTCGGTTGGGATCAATTAGGGACACATCTTCTTTGGTCCACTCCTTACCGTTTACAAAATAAAGAGGCCCACCATCTTTGGGCATTTTCAGTTCAACCCGATTACCACTGATTGTTGCATTTTGTTCCTCATCAACTGCCACCTTTGAATCACCTTCGCTGATCACCAACAAGTTTTGCTTAACTGGAGCGGGTGGCGCAGCTGGTACCGCGGGTGGAGCCGGTGCAACGGGTGAAACTAGCGCCGCCGGAGCAACTGGTGATGCTTTAGCGGGAGCGGGAGGTGCAGGAGGCGGGGGCGGTGGTGGTGGCAGTTCCCCATACAGCTGCTCATAGTGTGCCTTATTGGCATTCCATTCAGCCAATGACATGGATTTTACCTTCTTTTTTTTCTTATCCAGAATGGTAACTTCTCCAACCCCGTTCTTTTCGGTTACCCGTATGTGATACCCTTTATCGGTTGGTCCGGCCAGGTAGGATTTCTTTGGGGAAGGTACCGTGTCGTTACGCTGCCCTTCTACTCCCGGTAGCTGTTCAGGGATACGCTCGACATTTGTACTCAATTCTTGTGATCCGTCCTGTACAAGTCGAAGCAACGCTGATGAATGGAGTCCATCAGGAAATTCAGTCAAGTCCTGCTTTTTTCTAAAGGCCAATAATAATATGGCGGCCAGCGGCACCGCAAATGCAAACTTAAGCAGGTGAATGCGCGCTGATCTGATTTTGTTCATCATAACAATTCTAGTTTTTAATGCTGAAAAATTGAGGTGACTGGCCATGCTGAAATTGCGTTGCCCCACCACTTTTACAAGGAGGTATTGGTATTGCCTCCGATCAACGCCATGTGTTAGTACCTGCCGGTCTGCAATGAATTCCAGGTTTTGCCGGATGGCATGCCGAAGTATCCAGGCAAACGGATTAAACCAATTCAATACCAGCAGGAACTCAGCCAACATCATGTCCGCGGTATGATGCTGCCGAACGTGTACCATTTCATGGCGAATGATATCTTTTAAATCTGCTTCACTATGCAAAGCAGGATTGATATAAACAGAACGGCCAAAAGAAAAAGGAATAATGTTTTCCGGTACAGCATACAATTTTATATACTCACCACCCAACAATGCCGCATTTTTGGATAAGCGACGATACGAAAGATACTGCATGAGCATGCGAATGGCCATCATTATTGAACCGGAAACGAGAATTCCATTCAGCAAGTACCAATAATTAAAATTGGCTGTACTTTCAGTTGTGGATGAAGGCGTCCAGTTACCCAATGCAGGCAGTTGCTGCAATGCGCTTAAATCGACCTTGTCTGCTTCCAGCCACCAACCAATATCCAGCAATGGAAGCAGGAAACATCCTAAAGGATAAACCAGCAGATACCACCTGTTCCAATTATAGAAGGTCAGCTTTCGAAGAAACAACTGGTAAAAAATCGTTACCAGCGATAAACTGATGGTAAATTTTACCAGGTATACAAGCATGTCATTCATGGTTTCATTTTATATTTTTGCCTTCTATCATGTCCAGGATTTCTTTCAATTCTTCCTTGCTTAATTGATCCTGTTCCACAAAAAAATTCACCATCGCCTTATAGGAATTATCAAAATAACCTTTAATGAAATCGGTCATGAACCGCTTTTTATATTCCTCTTCGCTTATGGCTGCACGATAGACATAGGTATTGCCGATCAGCCGGCTATTTATAAACCCTTTTTTCTCCAGGTTTTTAACTGTAGATGCCAGGGTGGTATAGGGCGGTGCGTCTTTCATTTTCTCCAAAAAGGCTTTTACATTGCCCTCCCCTGTCTGCCAGATCACCTGCATTGCCTGTTCTTCTGGTAAACTCAACTTTTCCATTTCTACGAAGTTTTCGTAAATCTACGATATTTTCGTAGATAATTCCAAATTAAATTCTAAAAAAAATAGTTAATGAATTTAAT
>JALOMU010000379.1 GCA_025455285.1 Flavihumibacter sp. | reverse complement strand
AGAACTGGAAAAGAAGGCAGGGGGTGGAGAAGCCGCATATTTACATCATTAATGTAAGTGGAGGAGGAACCAGAAGCGCCACCTTTACCATGGGCGTGATGCAAAAACTGGATAGTATCTGTGGCGGTCAGTTGATGCGGAAAACCTTTATGATCACAGGTGCTTCAGGCGGCATGCTGGGAGCTGCTTATTTCAGGGCCTTATCAAGAGAGCGTGATTTGGGCAAACCGGTTCGGTTGCAGGATTCCATTTATGTAGATGATATTTCCAAGGACTTATTGAATCCCACCTTTTCTTCTTTTGTAGCAAGGGACCTGGCAGCACCTGCGCAGAAGTTCAGTGTGGGTGAATACGAGTATGTAAAAGACCGTGCGTATGCGTTTGAGCAGCAATTAAACATCAATACCCGTTATTTACTAGATAAGGAATTCAGTGCACTGGCGAAAGAAGAACAGGAAGCCCTGATGCCAACCATGATCTTCAATTCCGTAATTACCAGGGATGGCAGGAAAATGCTGATCAGCACGCATCCGCTAAGTTTTTTGATGAAGCCATCAGGTGATCCACGTCTGCAGCACCCAACAGATCCGGATGCGGTGGATTTTGCAGCCTTGTTAGAAAGGCAGGATCCGATGAATCTTCGGTTACTCACGGCATTGCGTATGAATGCCACCTTCCCTTATGTGTTACCGAATGTTTGGTTACCTACAGATCCGGTGATTGATGTGATGGATGCGGGGTTAAGAGATAATTATGGCATTGAAACAGCAGTACGGTTTATTCATGTTTTTCGAAACTGGATCAAAGAGAATACTTCCGGTATAACGCTCCTCCAGATCAAGGATCGTCAGGGTGGTGGATGGGAGCATCCTTTTGAGTCGAAGGCGGTATCTGAAATAGTAACCAAGCCTTTGTTGCTCTTGCAACTGAACTGGTATAAAATGCAGCAGTACAATCACCAGGATCAGTTGGGAATGGTGAGTGATTTATTACCGGGACAATTCAACCGGATCAGTTTTCATTATCTGCCGGAGAAAGAAGAAACCAAGGCGGCGCTGAATTTTCATTTAACGCAACGCGAGAAAGTGGATATCCGGCATGCGTTGGATAATGAACTCAATGCGTTAGGATTTATACGGTTTAAAGAATCCATAACTAGGGAAGCTGATTGATTTTTTTGAATGCAAATCGAGGTGCAAGTCTTTGTAAAAAATAAAGTAGTTGCACTGCGCCAACCCGAATTTCTGCTTTATTATTTTCTATTCCTTTCAGCATTTTTGCAACTGCCTCTTGTGGTTGGATGGCAATCCTCGGTGCAGCACCTTTGTGCCAGGGGGTATTTACAACTGGAAACAAGACTTCAATAATTTCAATAGGAACGGGTTTGATTTGTTCTCTCAATACCTGGGTAAAAGAATGCAAGGCAGCTTTGGTTGCATTGTAAATAGGGTAGAGGGTTCTTGGCGTATATACAAGTCCGGTAGTGATATTCAGGATGGCCGCGCTGGATTGCTTTCGCAGTAATGGCAACAGCAGATGAATCAAATGTATGGGAGCTGTAAGATTCGTTTCAATTTCTTTCAATGCTTTTTCGTAACCGAATGGGTCTTTAGTGAAATTTTCACGATGAACGATGGCTGCATTATTAATGAGAACATTCAGTTGCGGATGATTATCAGCAATCCAGGTTGCTAGTTTGAGGCGATCGCTTTCAATAGCAAGATCACAGGTGTAGATATGAATTCCGGGGACTTCCCACTGCGCTTGTAAAAGCGTTTCTTTATTTCGTCCACAGATAATTACGGTGTTATTGAAAGCACTGAATTGTTTCGTCATTTCCAGTCCGATTCCTGAGCTGCCGCCAGTGATAAGAATTGTATTGCCAGATAGTTGCATCCTGATAGATTTTTAAACGAAGCTAGTCAGCAGCCAAGACCTGTAGATTGATCTATGTTAACCGATCATTTTTTTGCGGATGCGGCTTAAGGATTCAGGTTGGATACCCAGATAGGAAGCAATCTGTTGTTGTGAAATTTGTTGTTCGAGTCCGGGAAATTCCAAAAGGAAGTTTCGATAGCGGGTTTCGGCATCCAGTAATAGCAGCTCGCGTTCCCGCTTTTCTTTGGATGCATAGCCCTTTTCAAGAGCCCTGATGAGGAATTTATCCCAGTAGGGATCTTGCTCCTGTAAAGTGAGCCAGTTTTGATAATTGATTTCAAGCAGGGTAGAAGTTTCGAGCGCCTGAATAAAAAATAAAGAGGGAGATTGCTTGAGCATGGAAGTATAAGAAGCTAATACATTACCGGGAGCAATAAAACTTTTGGTGAATTCGATGCCTTTATCGTTCTGGTAGTAATAGCGGAAGAGCCCGGATTGAACAAGTGCAAACTTCCTGGGAATTTGTCCTTCACGGATAAAAAAATCACCCTTTTGTAAGATGTTTTGCTGGCCAATATCCTGCAGTATAGCTAAATGCGAAGCGTCAATCATAGTAGGTTCCTCGTATTAGGTGCTTAAATTTACTAAAATAGCTGTCCGGTTTTGGGTACTTCACCTGTTATCTATAAAACTAATCAGTATGAAAGAGTATGTATTGATCTTCCGTCATGAAGATGGACAAGCAGTAGCATCCCCTGAACAAATGCAGGAATGGATGAAGCAGACCATGGACTGGATTGGCACAATTGCCGCGAAAAACAAATTTGTAAGTGGAACGGGTCTGCCCTTTGCGGAAGCAAAAGTGGTGAAGGCAACTGATAAGGGATTGATGGTAACCAATGGTCCGTTCGGGGATATCAAGGAAACCCTCGGGGGGTACATCATTGTAAAAGCGGATTCCGTGGAAGAAGCGGTTGAATTTGCAAAGGGAAGTCCGGTTTTGCAGGGAATAGGCAACAGTGTGGAGGTGCGCAAAATTGCAAGTGGGGATGGCATTCATTAAGCAGGATACTGCGCAATTGGTGCCTCATTTATTCCGGACGGAATTCAGGAAAATAACCACGCATATCTGCCGCCTGTACGGATTGGAATACCTGGGTGAAGCGGAAGATATAGCCAGTGAAACCTTTCTGGCGGCACTGGAAAGCTGGCCATATAGAGGGATACCTCCAAATC
>JALOMU010000378.1 GCA_025455285.1 Flavihumibacter sp. | reverse complement strand
GGAAAGGTTGAGCTGGGTTCCTTTGATGAGATTTTTAACGGAGAAAGCAGACTCTTCCACCAGTTCATATACCCCGATTTCTTCCCATTCCTGTTGCTGCCCATTGAAACTGATCTGCGACATGGTCAGCAGTTCAGAAGTGATTTTGTTTAGCTGATCCGCATGTTGTTGAATGGAACTGATCGATAGCTGATACTCCTCCACAGTTCTCGGCCGTGTTAATGCCCAGTCTGCTTCCCCGATAATATTCGTAAGTGGGGTACGTAATTCATGAGAAGCATTACTGATAAAATTGTTCTGTGTTTCAAAAGAAGTCTGGAGCCGGTCCAGCATGTTATTGAATGTCTTGGATAGTTCAGCGATTTCATCACCACCCCCTTTATCTTCCAATCGTAAACCAAGATTATACGCACTGATATTTTTGGTTTTCTCGATGATATCCCGAACCGGCTGAAAGGTTTTGCGGGAGAAGAATATACTGGTTGTATAAACGATGATAACCGCCAGGATAAAAGTGGCAATCTTAATGTTGCGCAGGTTTTGTAGCGTGGTTATCCCATATTCATTTACCGCAGATTTTATTACTATGTATTCCCCTGATTCATCCGGGTAATACAATCCTGCAAAATCAATATCCCCTTTATTAAAATAAACAGGAGTGCCTTTTAGTTCAATTATATTTTGAAGGTAGGAATAGGGGATAAAATTTTTTCTCTCTTTCAGCCGATCCAGGGTATCCACTTTGAAAACATACTCTTTTTCCTGTGTCAGCGTTTCCAGGTATTTTTTTCGAAGGTCTTCATAGGTGGAAGTTGCAATATGATCCTGTTCGAATAATACTTTGGTAGCAACAATCACCCTGATTTCCAATCGCTTGAAAAAATCCCGGCTAACAAAACTCTGTGTAATGAAATAGGAAGTCCAGCTGATGATCAGGATGATGGTAGCTGTTATGATCGTAAAGAGGATGCCGGTTTTAGTCTGGACTTTCATATCAGGAATCCTTTATAACATAGCCCATTCCTACTACGGTGTGCAAGAGTTTCCGGTCGAATGAACTTTCAATTTTCTTACGTACGTAGTTGATATAAACATCTACCACATTTGTGCTGATATTAAAATCGATTCCCCACACATTTTCAAGAATCGTCATCCTGGATAGGACCTTGCCTTTGTTTTTCATCAGGAATTCCAGCAGCCTGAATTCAGTGGAAGTAAGACTGATTCTTTTTCCATTTCGTGTTACGGTTTTACTATCCGGGTTCATTTCCAGATCCGCTACCCGCAATACATTGGTTTCCTCTGTTTGCATGGGATTTTTACGCCTTGCAAGTGATCGGATGCGGGCTTCCAGTTCTGCAAACTTGAAGGGCTTGGTTATATAATCATCAGCTCCGCTGTCGAGCCCGGTTACGATATTCTCGGTACTGCTTAAAGCAGTTAGCATAAGAATAGGGGTGTCAATTTTGTTATTTCTTAGCCGCTTGCATAATTCTAACCCGTTCATACCTGGCAACATGATGTCCAGGATCATGATATCAAATTCATTTTTGGTGGCCATTTCATAGCCAATGTCGCCATCCGGGGCAATACTGATTTTATATCCTCTTTCAGACAATCCCTTATTTATCAGATTGCCTACAGAAATCTCGTCCTCAACCAGTAATACACTGAGCATAAATGTGTTTTAGAGCGGGGCTGCATCCCTTTAGCGAAACTAAACGGTTCTGCACTTAGAAAGTTTAAAACCGGATTAGAAAGGATTAGAATTTACTAAATAGTCCTTCAATATACTGTAGTCAGCCGCGATTTGCGTTGCATTTTTGGTTTTTGTTAACGTTTCTTCAATGCTTGCTGGTACCGGCACAGGTTGGCCAATTATGGGCTCTACCACATCCAGGAATTTAATCGGGTGGGCAGTTTCCAGTACGATCCCTTTTTGACCCGGATGGCGGTGAATCCAGTCTGCCAGGGCATCAAACCCTACTGCACCATGCGGGTCGGGCAGGTAAGCATGCTGTTGGTACATAGATCGGATGATTTCCCTGGTGCGTTGATCGCTTGTACGATAACTGGATAACATGGTATTTAATTGATCCCGTTCATTTCCAAAAAGTTCCAGGATGCGTACAAAATTGCTGGGATCTCCCACATCCATGGCATTTGAAATAGTTGGTATTGCTTTTCGGGGTTCATAATCGCCAGTCTCCAGGAATCGCGGCACTACATCGTTGGCATTGCAGGCGGCAATAAAATGTTGTACAGGCAGCCCAGCTTTCCAGGCCATCATCCCGGCACAGATATTTCCAAAATTGCCACTTGGTACGCTGAATACCGGCGGCTGCTTTTCTTTCCATTGCTGCAACGCAAAGAAATAGTAAAACTGCTGGGGCAACCAACGGGCCACATTAATGGAATTGGCCGATGTAAGGAAGAGTTGGCTGGTCAGTTCGGTATCCTTGAATGCTCTTTTTACCAGTTGCTGGCAATCATCAAAATTGCCATCCACCTCAAGTGCATGGATATTATCACCAAAAGTGGTTAACTGTTTTTCCTGCACGGAACTTACCTTCCCTGAAGGATAGAGGATCACCACGCGTACTCCTTCCACATTATGAAAACCACTGGCCACAGCGCCCCCGGTATCACCGGAGGTGGCTACCAATACAGTTATCGGTTGTTTTTCATCGCGGGCAAAATAGCCCAGGCAGCGACTCATAAACCTGGCTCCGATATCTTTAAAAGCAAGTGTGGGGCCGTGAAATAATTCCAGGGAATATATCCCGTCGTAGACTTGCTTAAGCGGTATTGGAAAGTCAATGGTTTCAGCTACTATCCTGCGTAATTCATCCTGCGGAATAGTATCACCAACAAATGGATGAATCACTTCAAAGGCAAGTGCTTCCCTAGATAATCCGGCCAGGTTGTTCAGGATGGCTGCAGGCAATTGCAGAATACTTTCCGGAAAATAAAGCCCCCCATCAGGCGCCTGTCCCTGTATGGTTGCCGTCCTGAAATCAACCCTCGGCGCTACATGTTGTAAACTATAGTAATTCAAGAATTATGATTTATTAATTATGAATTTAGAATTGTCTCACGTCTCACGTCTCACGT
>JALOMU010000377.1 GCA_025455285.1 Flavihumibacter sp. | reverse complement strand
ATAACCAACCTGTGTAGTGGAAATGAAATCTTCCGTGATGTTCTTGTTCAGCGTTGCATTGATCTCATGGTTGATCAGGAACTGCTGGTTGTTACCAACGGATGCATAACCATTAAGGGTTGGATCCAGGGAAATACCACCACCCCAGAAATCCGGGCTTGCATTGTAGGTATAAGGAGGAATATAGGTTGTACCAACCTGCGAGATATTATCGATACCCATGGTATAATCAATGGTCAGATCCTTCATGGGCTTCAGTTTCAAACCAATTGAACTGATGATGCGGTTGGTCTGGTTACGCTGTTTGATGTCTTCAATAATGCTCACCGGGTTGATCCGACCGCGTTCACCCACTGCCTGCAAGTTGCCATTGGCATCTCTCTGCCAGATATCATGGAAATTACCAATGATGGTAACACTGTTGATGGGAGAGAAGAAAGAGTTGCCATCCGGTTTCTCATTCGCCAGGCTGTTCACATAGTTCAGGCCGGCATTCACACTGGCCCACTTGGTGATTTCCTGGTCGAGGTTGACCCGGAAACTGAAACGCTGGAAATCAGTATTCTTGATGATACCCTGGTTGTACAGGTGAGAAGCAGACATGAAATACTTGGTCTTGTCTTTTCCGCCGCGTACAGAAATGTTGTTATCAGTTCCAATACCTGTGCGGAAGATATAATCCCAGTAATTGTAACGGGTAACATTGGTTGTGTTTGTCAGGCCTGTTAAAAGAATGTCCTGGGTAACAGCACCCGGACCATCAGTAGGTCCGCCGAATTTGGTAGGCGCTTTATTGTAACCCACATCTTTTCTCAACTGGTTCATGTTAACCGAGGTGTTGAAACTAACCACAGGAGCGCCGGAACTTCCTCTTTTGGTAAAGATCTGAACTACTCCAGCGTTCGCGCGACTACCATAAATAGCTGCAGCAGCTGCACCATTCAGGATTTCCACGCGCTCAATATCGGCCGGGTTGATATCCACCAGTCGGTTGGGGGCAGGAGAGATCAAACCGTCATAAGCAGCCTGTGTATTCGTAACCCTGCGGGAACTGTTGCTAACAATTACTCCATCGATGATATAAAGTGGTTCACTGGATCCGTTGATAGTGCTGGTACCGCGAAGGCGTACAGAAATACTTCCTCCGGGATCACCACTGTTCTGGATGATCTGGGCGCCTGGTGTTTTACCCTGCATGGCTGCCAACACGTTACCGGTGGCACCCTTGGTGAGTTCATCACCTTTTACAGTGGCAACAAAGTTACCCAACTGGCGACGCGTAGTACCCAGGGAAGTACCTGTTACAATCACTTCATCCATGCTGGTGGCGTCTGATTTCAGGCTGGCATCCAGGGAATAGGAGCTAACGCCTGCTGTAATGGTCAGCGACTGTGTAATAGTTTTAAAAGCAATTCCTGAAAACTCCAGTACATAACGTCCGGGTTTCAGATCGCTGGTGATGGTATAGCTACCGGTTTCATCAGTAGTGGCACCAGCGGTGGTGGTTCTGACCTGTACAGAAATGGAAGGCAGGGGCAATCCGTTTTCGTCGGTTACTTTTCCGGAAATGCTGACCTGTCCGATTACTGCCAGGGCAAACAACTGAAGCGGCAGGCCCAACAACAGCACCTTCCAACTCCTTCGTTTTGCACTTGTTCTTGAGTTCATAAAAGCAGTGTTTAGTTAAAATGAATGATGATTTAAAAACCTGCTGCATAAAACCGGAATACAGGCATGCACCTTATCGAACCTCAGAATGGGTAGGCGGATGGAGGAAGGGCAGTTTAGTTCTCTCAATTTTAAGCAGCACCTGAAATTAACTATTATTTCGATACGATTGTTGCAGAAACCAGCAAAAAAATGCAGAAATTCTCAGATTAACTTATCTAATCTTGCTAAAACTTTCATTATCAGGCAAGTAAAGAGGAGGGGTTGAGGGAAAGTGCGGGAATGGATGGAGAGGGGGGAATGGAGGAAAGGAAAAAAGGAAGAGGGACAAGGGAGGAATGGAAGATGGAGGAAAGGAGAGGGGCAATAAAAAAGCCCCCGGATGGGGGCTTCAGTTTGGCGTCATTCTGTAACAGCCTTCTGGCTGGCAAGCGAACATTGGAAATGTCAGAGGGAGCTACAGAATGACATTATTTTGATTTGCTAATCGTTGTTTTACTATAGCAATATTACAGTGTAAATATGATTCCGTTCTTTTTTATTGTTTAAATAATCTTTAAAACTAGAGTGCAATATTTTTCTCTGTCATCATCTTACGCAGGTTGATCAAACCATAACGCATACGGCCAAGCGCAGTATTGATGCTGCAATTAGTAAGCGCTGCGATTTCTTTAAAACTCAACTCAGCATAATGACGCAGAATGATTACCTCGCGCTGGTCTTCCGGTAAACGATCCAGCATCTGACGAACGCGGTCATGACTCTGACGCTTCATCATTTTTGCATCCGCACCTTCTTCTGTAAAATTGATCACTTCAAAGATGTCGCGGTCATCACTGGTTTTGATAGCTGGAGAACGCTTCACTTTTCTAAAGTGGTCAACACAAAGGTTGTGTGCAATACGCATTGCCCAGGGAAGGAACTTACCTTCTTCGGTGTAACGGCCCGCGCGCAGCGTGTCAATAATTTTAATGAGTACATCCTGGAAAATATCTTCTGCGAGATACTTGTCTTTCACGAGGAAAAGAATGGATGTGTACAACTTGTCTTTGTGGCGGAGAATTAGCATTTCAAGGGCTGCCATGTCACCATCCATGAACAAATGGATGAGTTCATTGTCGGTTTTTACGCAAAGTGATTTCATAAACATCTACGGTTTTAGTATTAAATGGGATATTGGTTACTTGGATTTTTGGGAAAATTACGAGTGTATTAG
This sequence comes from Flavihumibacter sp., assembly GCA_025455285.1. Lineage (GTDB taxonomy): Bacteria > Bacteroidota > Bacteroidia > Chitinophagales > Chitinophagaceae > Flavihumibacter. Next base: position 231 of record JALOMU010000377.1, on the reverse strand, counting down.
TAATTCTACGATAGGCGAAGTATTTATGGTTTTTGTTTTGGACGTTTGGTCTATTAAAAATAATAATTTATTTGAAAAAACAAGAGGTTGTTAAAATTAATTTCCAGTTATCGAAAAATATCGGTCAATAGTCTAAAGGAATTTACCTAGTTACATACGAAAAGACATAAAAAGCAGTTTGTTTCCCCAACTATTTTTTTGGCAGCACGTTATCGTAGCTTTGCATATCTA
>JALOMU010000376.1 GCA_025455285.1 Flavihumibacter sp. | reverse complement strand
GTTAATTAGGTTCATCAGACAACTTTCAGGATAAGCAAAGATTACGCTAATGGACTAAAACGCCGCCGCCCGGCCAATATTGCCTTTCGCCGGCTAATCCGATTACGTTAGTTTTGCTGCAAATTGCAGCATTTTTTATGAATTTAATAGAAGAATTACGATGGAGAGGCATGTTGCAGGATATCATGCCCGGAACAGATGAACAGTTAAACAAAGAAATGACTTCTGCCTATATTGGCTTTGATCCAACTGCAGACAGCCTTCACATTGGCAGCCTGGTTCCCATTCTTCTTTTAATTCATCTGCAAAAAGCGGGTCATAAGCCATTTGCCCTGATCGGAGGAGCTACCGGAATGGTAGGCGACCCCTCTTTCAAGGCCGAAGAGCGTAAAATGCTGGATGAAGCCACCCTTCAGAAAAACCTGTCCGGCATTCGTACCCAATTGGAAAAATTCCTGGATTTTGCCCCCTCCAGGCCGAATGCCGCTGAAATTGTCAACAATTACGATTGGTTCAAAAACATCAGCTTCCTGGATTTCATCCGTGATGTGGGCAAACATATTACAGTTAATTATATGATGTCCAAGGATTCTGTGAAGAAAAGAATTGAAGGAGACAGCGGTATCAGTTTCACGGAGTTTACCTACCAACTGATTCAGGGTTATGATTTTTATTGGCTAAACCAGCATAAAAACTGTAAACTTCAGATGGGTGGCAGTGACCAATGGGGAAATATCACTACCGGTACCGAACTGATCCGGCGGATGGGCGGCGGTGAGGCTTTTGCTTTTACCTGTCCACTCTTAACCAAAGCAGATGGGGGTAAATTCGGTAAAACAGAAAAAGGAAATGTTTGGCTCGATCCGGAAAAAACATCCCCTTATCAGTTCTACCAGTTCTGGCTGAATGCTTCCGATGAAGATGCCACCAAATGGATTAAAATCTTCACCTTCCTGCCCAAAGCTGAAATTGAGTCCCTTCAACAGGAACACCAGGCAGCTCCGCATCTGCGGCTGCTACAGAAAAAACTGGCAGAAGAAATCACCAGCCTGGTACACGGAAAAGAGGCTTACGAGTTTGCAGTGAAAACTTCTGACATCCTTTTCGGAAATGTTACTACAGAGGTCATCAAAAGCCTTACTGAAGAACAGTTACTCCAGGTTATGGAAGGAGTGCCCCAGCATGAATTCCCTTTGGAGCGAATAGGTGATGCTACAGATATTGTTACCATGCTCGCAGACACCGGCATATTCCCCAGCAAAGGCGAAGCGCGTAAAATGGTTCAGAGCGGAGGCGTAAGTATCAATAAAGAAAAAATCCCTGGTATTGATTTTAAACCAGGAAGCGACCAGCTGCTGCACAACCGCTACCTGCTCATCCAGAAAGGTAAAAAGAATTATTACCTGGTGAAGGCGGTCTGAATTTCGTACATTAGGGAAGACGCTTGTACTATGAAAAAATCTTCCCTTTTGCTGCTGCTGCTCTGCTGGGCCGCCCTGATGCAGGCGCAACCTGACATTCAACGAAAGCTCCAGGCTCAATTTATTGAAGTGGATAACAACGGGATAGTGGAACTACCGGAAGGCATTTTCACCATTAGCAGCACCCTTTCCATGGATGGCAAACAGGGGGTTACCATTCGGGGAAAAGGATCGGATAAAACCATCCTGAATTTCGCCGGACAAATCTCCGGGGCAGAAGGCATAAGAATCACCAATGGGTCCAATATAACAATTGAACAACTCACTGTTCAAAATACCAAAGGAGATGCCATTAAAACCCAATTGGTAGATGGCATCCGTTTTCTGAATGTAAAAACAGAGTGGACCCGTGGCGCTCACTCTTCCAATGGAGGATATGGCATTTACCCGGTTCAATGCCAGCGCGTATTGATCGACAGTTGTTATGCAAGGGGAGCAAGTGATGCAGGTATATATGTAGGTCAATCGCACCATATCATTGTTCGTAATTCAACCGCTACTGAAAATGTTGCGGGAATAGAAATTGAGAATTCCCTTTATGCCGAAGTACACAACAATAAAGCTTTCAACAATACCGGTGGAATACTGGTATTTGACTTACCTGATCTTATCGTAAAGAGAGGCGGATTTACCAAACTTCACAACAATGAAGTGCTGGATAACAATCATAAAAATTTTGCACCTAAGGGAAATATTGTTGGTAAAGTTCCGGCAGGAACCGGTATTATGATACTGGCAGCCAATCATGTTGATGTACATGAAAATCGTATTGTTAATAACCGTACAGCAGGTACAGTTGTGGTTAGCTATTATATCACTGAAAATCCAATCAACGACAGCAGTTATAATCCCTATCCATCAGCAATTTCTATCCACGACAATTTCTACGAAAGAAAAAACCAAAGGGCTACCATGCAAGGCAGGATGGGCAAATTATTTCGTTTCAAATTACGCTTTGGGAAAAAGGTACCGCATATTTTATATGATGGTATCCCGGATCCGCAGGCAGCTGGTGAACCCGCTATCTGTATTTCCAATAACCGTAACCAAAGTTTTGCCAACATTGATGCTGCCAATGGATTTAAAAATATTAGTCGCGATGCCGGTCCGTATTCCTGCACCCTCACCATTCCTGTTAATGTACAAATGCAATGAAAACCTTTTCGATTTTTTGTGCATTGTTGCTCAGTCTGGTACTGATGAGTCACCTGGATAACGCGGTATCACCATTCACTCCTAAAAAAAATTATCCGATTATCAATTTTTCGTTGGGCCATTGGCGGAATTAAATCCGGCACCCGGACTCATACCCTATGAATTGAATAGTTCACTCTTCAGCAACTATGCAGAAAAACTCCGGTTTATCGTATTGCCTGAAAACAGCCAAATGATTTACCACCCTGCCCAGCCATTTGAGCTGCCCAAAGGAACGGTACTCATTAAACACTTTTATTACCCGATGGATTTCAGTAATCCCGGCAAGGGACGAAAATTGATTGAAACCCGTCTCCTAATTCATGAAGCAACCGGATGGAACGCCTTACCTTATATCTGGAATGAGGAACAAACAGAAGCTTATTATGATGTAGCTGGTGATACGCGCACTGTTTCATACATCGATAATAAGGGTAAAAAA
>JALOMU010000375.1 GCA_025455285.1 Flavihumibacter sp. | reverse complement strand
CCCGCTGCTCCTGCAGCTACCACGGCTGCGGCTACTGCACCTGCTGGCAATGGAGATAAACCTAAAACCGCTGAAGCAGTTCCAAGTAATCTGATTACGATTAAAAGTCCCATGATCGGTACCTTCTACCGTCGTCCCTCACCCGATAAACCGCTTTTTGTTGAAGTAGGAGATGAAATCAATCCAGGTAAAGTGGTATGCATCATCGAAGCCATGAAACTCTTCAATGAGATCGAGAGTGAGATAAAAGGCAAGGTAGTCAAGATCCTGGCAGACGATGCCTCTCCGGTTGAATACGACCAGCCTTTATTCCTGGTAGAACCCGCATCGCTAACCGCGGTGAAATTGCGCTTCGGGTTATTCGTACCTGTCGGGAGATGGGTATTAAAACCATTGCGGTCTATTCCACAGCGGATAAAGATAGTTTACACGTAAAATTCGCCGATGAGGCAGTATGTATCGGTCGCCCTCAAAGCGCTGATTCCTACCTCAATATTCCGCACTTGATGGCGGCGGCAGAAATCACCAATGCGGATGCTATTCACCCCGGGTACGGATTCCTGGCAGAGAATGCACGTTTTGCGGAAATCTGCGGTGAACATGGCATTAAATTTATCGGTCCCCAGCCTGATCAAATTCGCTCTATGGGTGATAAGATCACTGCCAAGGAAACCATGATCCGTGCAGGGGTGCCGGTGATTCCCGGTTCAGAAGGGCTTCTTAACAGTTTGGATGAAGCCTATTCAATTGCCGAAAATATGGGTTACCCGGTTATTCTGAAAGCGACTGCAGGTGGTGGTGGTAAAGGGATGCGGGTAGTTTGGAAGAAAGAAGAAATGGAACGAGCCTATAATACGGCCAAAGCGGAAGCCCTTGCAGCGTTTAAAAACGATGGCGTTTACATGGAGAAATTCGTGGAAGAGCCTCGTCATATTGAGATCCAGGTTGCCGGCGACCGCTATGGAAAAGTCTGCCACCTGAGTGAAAGGGATTGCTCTATCCAGCGCCGTCACCAGAAACTGGTTGAAGAATCTCCTTCACCCTTCATGACGCCTGAATTACGCCAGGCTATGGGGGATGCAGCTAAAAAAGCTGCTTCCGCTATCAACTATGAAGGAGTTGGTACCATCGAATTCCTGGTGGACAAACACCGGAATTTCTATTTCATGGAGATGAATACCCGAATCCAGGTGGAGCACTGCGTAACGGAAGAAGTAATCAATTTTGACCTGATCAAGGAACAGATAAAGATTGCAATGGGTGAATCCATCAGCGGACGGGATTATGAACCCCAGATGCATGCGATTGAATGCCGGATCAACGCCGAAGATCCCTACAATGATTTTCGTCCAAGTCCCGGCCGGATCACAACACTTCATACCCCGGGTGGTCACGGTGTGCGGGTAGACAGCCATGTCTATGCAGGTTATACGATTCCTCCTTATTATGACTCCATGATCGGAAAACTGATTACGGTTGCGCGTACCCGTGATGAAGCCATCAATACCATGTACCGGGCCTTGAGCGAGTATGTAATCGAAGGAGTTAAAACAACTATTCCCTTCCACCTGCAATTGATGCAGAATGATGATTTCCGCAGCGGAAATTTCACGACGAAGTTTTTGGAGACGTTTAAGATGAAGTGAGACGTCAGATGTGAGACGTGAAAAGAGTTTAAAGTCGATCACCAAAATAAAAACGGGTAACCCAATTAGGTTGCCCGTTTTATTTTATTTTGTTTTGTTTCCAGTTTCCTGCTTTCTTTCTCCCTTTTCTCGTCTGACGTCTCACTTCTGACGTCTCACTTCCATACCGCCTGCAACAACAGCTCATTAAAATTCACTCCATTTTGGTTGGTGAAAAACTTCGTGAGCGGGCACTACCACACATTTCATTTTGGCAGCTTTGGCTGCGATAAGGCCATTGAAGGAATCTTCAAAAACCAGGCATTGCATGGGTTTTACCTGTAACTGCGCGGCACAATGAATAAACACTTCCGGGTGAGGTTTGCCGAATGCCAGTTCACCTGCAGAACTGATTTTTTGAATATAGGATCCTATATCTAGCTTTTGAATGACCATTTCGATCATCCGCATGGGAGAAGAAGAGGCGATGGCGATAGGATAACCCCTGGAACGGAAAAACTCCAGGATAGTACCAACACCGGGCATGGGTTCGCCTTGTAAACGGATTTTTTCCATGGCGGCTTCTTCTATAGTGGTAATTGCTTTGGGAGCATGTTCGGGGTCAATCCCAAACTGGTGAAACCAATATTCAATCCATTCAGGGGTTCGGAGTCCGGTACTGGTTACATATTGTTCATGGGTAAGCTGAATGCCGAAAAGTTTTAGGGTATCCATTCCAGCCTGCTGCCATAATGGTTCAGAGTCGATCAGCAGGCCATCCATATCAAAAATTACAGCGTTTTGAGACATGCGCAAATATACAGTTTGAGCTTTTGATAAAACCGTTATTGTATTGTCAAATCCTTATATTGCAACCGGTTAGCTCACCCAATCTCAATGCATGAGTCAATTCATCGACCGATTGAAACAAATCAGACTGGTTCGTAAACTGGTATATGCGATTGTCGGATTCATATCTTACCCCGGGTTGGTATGGTTCAATAAACTCAAAATTTCTGGTACGGAGCATCTGGAGAAATTACCCCGTAACAATGTATTGTTTGTAAGTAATCACCAGACATACTTTGCAGATGTAATCACCTTCCTACATATTTTTTGTGCCGTAAAATGGGGAAAGCGAAATGAACTCGGTATTCCTTATTACTTGCTCAACCCCTTCACCAATGTGTATTATGTGGCTGCGGAGGAAACAATGAAAGGAAGTTTGATCAGTAAGTTTTTTATGCTGGCGGGTGGACTAACTGTAAAGCGTACCTGGAGACAGGGGGCAACCGAAGTGAGACGGGGACTTGATCCATCCGATACCCGAAAAATTGAACGGGCGCTACAGGGCAGCTGGGTGATTACTTTTCCACAGGGAACAACCAAGGCTTTCGCGCCGGGCAGAAAAGGAACCGCATTGATTATTAAAAAAAATCGTCCGATTGTAGTTCCGGTAGTTATTAACGGCTTCTGGCGGGCGTTTACCAAAAAAGGATTAAGCTTCAAAAAGCGGGGATCTCTGCTTACCGTTCGGTTTAAAGAGCCATTGGAAATAGATTATGAAGCGTCCAATGAAGAAATCCTGGAGCAGATCATGGATGCCATTGAACAAAGTAAAAAATTCATGATGAAAGTGCCACACCTGGCAGAGGCCTTAAAAGAACAGCAGCTTCGCCGGGAAAACAAAGCTGCTGAACAATCCGGTAGTTAAGCTTCGCTGAAAAGCGCTTTCAATTCGGTGGCATCTGCCGCCTTCATTTTTCCTCCCAGGATCAGTCGGAGCTGTCTTCTGCGCAAAGCGCCATCATACAATTTTTTCTCCTGATCTGTTTCCGGTTCTAAAACAGGTACCGGACGTGGTTTCCGATTGGGGTCCAGCGCTACGAAGGTATAATAGGCTTCATTGCTTTTATACCGGTATTGATGCGTAAGGTCTTCTCCCCAAACACTCAGGTGGATTTCCATAGAGGTGGTAAAAGCACGGGTCACTCTTGCTTCGATATGCACCACATTTCCCAGTTTAATAGGCGATTCAAAGGAGATATTATCCACGGAAGCGGTAACCACAGGTGCATTACAATGTTTGCCTGCAGCCAGCGCTGCGGCGATATCCATCCAGTACATCAGCCTTCCACCCATCAGGTTCCCGAATACATTGGTATCGTTGGGTAATACCAGTTCTGTCATGGTTACCTGGCTTTCAGCCGGTTTTTTCTTTTGCATAAGCTAGATTTTATCCGGCCGCAAACTACGCCAGTTTAAGAACTTTACTGCCAGATTTTTGATCATATCCTGATCTGCTCCAACTGACGCAGGAATGCATCGTCCACATCTGCTCCTAATCCCGGCTCATCAGACAGTTCAACCAGGAATCCGTTGTAGGTAATGCCTCCTGTAACGGGATCTGCTTTATGCCCCAGCAGGCAGGTGTCCATATCATAAAATGCGATATTCCGATGAGCCGTTGCAAAATGTGCGCAAGCGGTAACAGCCAGTCGGCTTTCAAGCATGCCACCCATCATGCAGGGAGTAGTTCGTTCCGCACAGGCGCGATTGATTTCAATGGCTTCCAGCAGTCCGCCGCTTTTCGAGAGTTTGATATTCACATACTGACAGGCGTCCGAATCAATCACGCGAATGGCATCCCGGTGATCAAATACAGACTCATCCGCCATGATAGGAACGGGAGAGAGGGCTTTGAGTTGCGGGCTCAGGTGATCGTTATAAGTACGCATGGGTTGCTCACAAAACTGGATGTTGTATGGTTGCATCCCGGTTAGCGCCTGCACTGCGCCTTCGAAACTCCATCCCTGGTTGGCATCAATTCGCAAAACAATAGCATCACCAATGGCATTGCGAATCGCTTTCACTCTGGCAATATCGGTGATGGGATCCTTCCCCAATTTGATTTTGATAATGCGTACCCCATTTGCAACATAATCAACTGCTTTTGCTGCCATCCTTTCTACTGTATCAATTCCAATGGTAAGATCCGTTTCCATCCGGATTGTTGAGGTTCCTCCGAGAAATCGATACAGAGGTTGATTGGCCGCTTTGGCAGCCAGATCGTAAAGGGCCATATCAAAGGCACTCTTTACAGTGGAATTACGTGCGGTAAAAAGATGCAGTTCCTGCATGCGATCTGCAATTGCCAGGGGATCTTTCCCTTTCCAGAGAGTTGCAAAATCCTGCGCCATCACATAGCAGGTGGATTGCGTTTCACCCACAATCATAGGGAATGCGGAACATTCTCCCACACCATAAATACCTGCATCCGTATGGACGCGGATGAACAGATTTTGTGCAAAATCCATGGTTCCCGTAGCAATGGTA
>JALOMU010000374.1 GCA_025455285.1 Flavihumibacter sp. | reverse complement strand
TGACCATTAATGAGATCAGCAAAAATGGGGTTTTTTCCTTTTTTGCTGCCTATCGATCCAATGAGCTGGATTATGATCAGTTTTACAGGCACTTACCCCAAGAAAAGGCCTACCAGCTTGTAAGAGACCAGATACGTCAGGACAATCAGGTTTTTCCATCGGAAAGCGCAGAAAACATTCTACGGGTTACGCAGGACTCCAACGAAACCAGACCCAATATCATCCTTGTCACGATTGAAAGTTTCAGCGCTGATTTTTCTGGATTATTCGGCAATACGAAAGGACTCACTGCCAACTTTGATCAATTGGCAAAAGAAGGTATTCTCTTTACCAATTTGTTTGCAACCGGAACACGAACAGTAAGAGGAATGGAGGCATTGACACTATGTGTTCCACCAACCCCTGGTAACAGTATAGTTAGGCGACCAGATAATGAAGGATTGTATTCCATTGCCACCATCCTGAAAGAAAAGAATTACCATCCCTGGTTTATTTACGGTGGTGATGGCTATTTTGATAATATGAATAATTTCTTTGGGGGACAGGGTTTTGACATTATTGACCGCGACCGGGGCAACCCCTTGGCAGATGACATTGAATCTACCCGCATTCCTATTCCAGACGAAGAAGTGAGTTTTGAAAATGCCTGGGGAATTTGCGATGAAGACATCTACCAGCAAGCCATTCGGTATGCAGATAGCAGCAGCAGCATGAAGCAACCGTTTTTCCAGTTCATCATGACAACTTCCAATCATAAACCCTACACCTTTCCTACTGGTAAAATCGATTTGCCTCAAGGCAGCAGAGATGCTGCTGTGAAATATACAGACTATGCATTAGGAAAATTCATCGAGGCAGCAAAAACCAAAGACTGGTTCAATAATACAGTATTTGTGATAGTGGCCGATCATTGCGCCAGTAGTGCCGGTAAATGGGAAATCAATATCTACAAACATCATATACCTGCTTTGATTTATAACCTGCACCAGCCTACCAGTCAAATCAACCGGTTGACATCTCAAATTGATTTGATACCTACGCTGTTTGGATATTTACATTGGAACTATACTACTGAGTTATATGGAATGGATGTGTTGCATCGCCCCGTAGAAAAAGATCGTGCATTTGTTGGCAACTACAGAACGCTTGGCCTTTTAAAGGGAGACATATTTACACAGATTGATGATCGTAAAAGAAGTAAACAGTTTCAGGTGCTTGACAATGGAAAATCACTTAGGGAACTGCCAAACGGCGACAGCTCCCTGATCTCAGAAACGATCTCCTATTACCAAACTGCCAGTGAACGATTTAAAAACGGTAAAATGAAAACGACAGGAAGGTAAGTTTCAATTATGTTACCTTATCCAATTGAAACAACTTATCCAATTGTCTGCGATTGACAAAATCTGGCGTGAGGTATTTCAGCACAAAATTTCTCAAACCTATTCCAACAGGATGCGTTAGATGAGAAATTTTTCCCAACTGCCAGGATGTATTCACTACATAATGCGCTTTTCCCATTCGGATAGCAGGATAGCGCTCCATTGCATGATCCAGCGTACCTGTTTTTAGTAATTCACCCAGCACAAACGCATCTTCAATAGCCTGGCAGGCTCCCTGTCCCAGATTGGGAGTGGTGGCATGTGCAGCATCACCCAGCAAGCAGACCCTGCCTTGATTCCAGGTAGTGAAAGGCTGAATATCATACAGTGGTCCCCTGATCAGTTTGTCAGGTGAGTTTTGCTCAAGCAAATCTTTTACAACAGGATGAAATTCCCTGAACAGAGCTGGCAATTCTACAGGTTGATCCGTGACTACCATATCCTCATTAATAACCGCATACCAATAAACTTCCTGCTCATTGATTTGCACAAATCCCATCCTTTTTCCTTTTCCCCAGGCTTCAACTGCGCCATGCTCGTAGCTTGCAGGTAATTGATAATTTAAAACACCTCTCCAGCAAAGCTGTTTGGCAGAACGGTATTGAACAGCCGGAAACAAGAGCTCTCTCACTTTTGACTTGATACCATCCGCCCCAATAATATGCGTAACGAGGGAAGTACTGCCATCCTCAAAACTGAGTTTAAAATTGGTTCCTTCCCGACTAACCGAATGGAGTCTTTTATTCAGTTTAATATGTTGACTTCCCACTTCTTTCCAAAGTATTTCATGCAAGTGCGCCCGATGAATGGCCAAATTTTGTAATCCATATTGCTGCTCAAATCCTTTAAGCGAAAAATGAGAAAGGGTTCCAAGGCCAGCATCTGTTATCAGCATGGTATCAATACGATGCCCTTTCGAATACAGAAGTTGATCAAGACCATACATCGCTAAGACCTGCATGGCGTTATTGGCCAGAATAATACCTGCGCCTACCTGCCTGATTTCGGAGGCTGCTTCATACAGTGTAAATGGGATATTTGCGTTCTTAAGTACCAGCGCAGTGGTTAGTCCGCCTATTCCTCCTCCAACAATTGCAACCTGCATATCTAATTTTTTTACAAAGCTACCGGCAGGCAACCGATACCGCGTTAACCATTGTTAATTAGTCAGCCTCCAGCAGCCAGTCGTTTTCGTATCCTGCTTAAAGATTGAGGTGTAATTCCAAGATAACTCGACAAATATTTTTGTGGAATTTTCTGAACGATCTCCGGATTCTTTGTGAGCAGATTGCGGTATCTTTTTTCATGATTATAGAACAACAGCTCATTAATTCTTTCTTTTGCATCAAGAAAGGCCAGGTCTGCGATTCTTGATTTAAACTCAAGCCAGAATGCCTCCCGATTAACAAGTGTAAGCAAACTTGATTTGGTAAAATAAAAGAATTCCGAATCAACCATTACCTGAATCGTAAACCTTGATTTCTGTCCGGTAATAAAACTTTCATAATCACCAAAAAAATCTCCATTTACCTGTAAAAGATAACTTATTTCTTCACCCATATCAGTATGATAAAAGGTTCGAACCGCACCGTCTACGATAAAATAAAGCCGATCAAAACACCTTTTTCCAGGATATACCAATTGATTCTTACCTAGTTTTTCAAACACACATATACCAAGAAATTCCTCCAACCGATCCATAGGAAGTCCAAGTTGAAAAGAAAGTGATTTTTTTAGT
>JALOMU010000011.1 GCA_025455285.1 Flavihumibacter sp. | reverse complement strand
CCTGTTCCACAACTACTGCATCCCATATATGTGTAATAAAATGAATGTGAATTAATTGTATTTTACAAATATAGGCGAAAACTACCACGGCTCCACCCTTGCCCGATCGCGAAGAATATGGAATAACTGGAGACTCAGGGCATGAAAGAGCATTTTCGCATTAGCATTTCTTTCAATATAATAGGCGGCTTTATCCAATTCCACTACAATGGCTTCCTGTTGTGCCAGGTCGGCCATCTTATTAATTCGAAGGATGAAATCTTTTTCCGGAACTGGAAGATTGGAAGCCCATTCACTGTTTTCACCTAAAATCCGGATCCGTATGCTTTGCTGCAACAAGTGATTGAAAAAACGCAGGAACTGCTTTTGTTTTTCGCGTCCCTGTTTGCTTATGTCCTCTATCCATTTAACCAGGGATACAGGCCCATTTTTCAGGATGGCATTCAGCCATTCCCGCACCAGTAATTGCCAGTCTTCGCCTGCATGATTCAGTTCGGCAAGCGCTTCGCGATAATTTCCTTCTGTGACGGCTGCGATCTGCCGCGCCTGTTTTTCATCCAAGCCTCGTTTCGCTATCAATGCATTGGAAACATCCAGATCCGGTAAAGGAGGAATTCTTACCAGCTGACAACGCGATAATATGGTTGGCAGGATCAATGCTTCGCTTTCCGCTACTAATAAAAAAAGGGTATTGGGTGGGGGCTCTTCAATCAGTTTAAGCAGTTTGTTGCCTTCCTTACCCAGCATTTCCGGCATCCACATGATAAGGATTTTGTACTTGCTTTCAAAGGTCTTCAGGCTTAGCTTCCGGATGATCTCATTGCATTCTTCGGAGGTAATATTACCCTGTTTGTTTTCTGCCTGTATGAACTGCAGCCAGTCGTACAAACTTCCATATGGCTGCTCGCCGATAAAACTTCTCCACTGGGTAATATAATCAGTACTGATGGGTTTGTCGCCACTTTTCTTAGGTATAACCGGATAAGAATAATGTATGTCCGGGTGTACCAGAGCAGTAGCTTTTATGCAGGCAGCACAACTACCACAAGCTGCGGATGGAACTACCATTTCTCCCATTGGTTCCGCTTCACCAAACAGAGAGGGGCCTTGCGGAGCAGGGTTCAATGCCTGCTGGACTTTCTCGCAGACTATATACTGTGAAAATGCAAGCGCCAAGGCTAATCCGCCAGAGCCGTCTTTCCCTAATAAAAGCAAGGCATGGCTCAATCTGTTGGATTGAACCATGTCGCGCAATTGATCTTTTATTTCTTCCTGGCCTACTATATCGTCGAAAAACATTCGGCGAATATACTAATTCAGGTACTTGGTAATTGCTTCGTCTGTGGGTTTAACGCCGCTGGGGAATACGGCCAGCAGTTTACCATTTTCATCAATCAGGAACTTGGTGAAATTCCACTTGATTGGTTCTTTAACACCCATCTTGCCCGCTTCTTCGGTGAGGTATTTAAAGAGGGGATGGATATCAGATCCTTTCACACTAACTTTTTCGGCCATCGGAAAACTTACCCCAAAATTTTTCTTGCAGAAACTGGCGATCTCTTCATTTGAGCCGGGTTCCTGCCCGCCGAAATTGTTGGCTGGAAAACCTACCACCGTAACTTTTGAACCGTATTTTTCATACAGTTCCTGGAGGTCAGCATATTGCTTGGTATAACCACATTTGGAGGCAGTGTTCACGATCAGCATTTTTTTGCCTTTGAACTGGGCCATATCCATGGGTTTACCATCGAGTGTCTTTAGTTTAAAATCGTAAATACCTGTAGCAGCCATCAGCAACATAGATATTATTAATGTTTTGAGCATAAGAATACATTTATCAGTAATCTAACAAATATCCGTCATTATTGTTTTTCATATGCACCCAGGTCGGGCATCCCCACTGGTCTTTTTTTCCCATCCAGGTCAAGAATAGTGCTCGTAATGATTCCACGGTCGAGGGCGGGCGATCCATCTTTAAGCCGGAAATTAGAAAGGCCTGATCCGGGTTCAATCAATTCGAATTGAGGATCAAGATTTGTTTCGGTATCTATTACTTCTATATGCTGCACAGGTTGACTCATTTTCCAGATACCGGCTTCAAACCGGACCAGGTAGGGCTGCCCGCCTTCCCGAAGGGCTACCATTTCATTTTCAACAGTACCGCCTCCACTCCATATTATACTGTTAAGGAAAACAGCTTTCAGTTCAGATTGTACCGGGTTGCCATTCACAAGAACAGAGTTGCTGATTAATACCACCGGATCTTTGTGTACAATAAGGTTATTGGAATAAGCAGCAAGTGTGGCATGATTAAAATTATATTTTCCGCCGCCGCCGATCTGCAGGTTCTTGCCACAATTACTGATGAGCAGGTTATTGGCCCGAACCGAACTGTTGATGCTCAGCAGTCCGGCATCAAATGCATTGTCAATGATGACCTGATCCATTTCCAATTTGTACTCACCAACTGTTTCCCTTCCTTCCAAAACAACTGCCTGGTAGGCATTTCGAATATTCGTATATACAAAACGGTTAGTATGACTGGTATTGGTAAAATAAATCCCAGGCCAGGAGGCGGGGAAACCTGCGTAAGGTTGGTCGAGCCGGTCACCTGTGAATATTATCCGATCTGTTTGAGCCGTATCACCTTCTGCCTGTAAGCTTCCCTTTACGAGGATAGGAGCATCTGCATGCACATAAATCCGGGTGCCTTTGGAAATGGAAAGCGTAGTGTTTTCTTCAATAGTAAAGGGACCGATTAAAACATAGGGTAATGAATTGTCCCAACTGGTATTACTGCTGATGATTCCATTCCGGATATAGCGTGCGTTTTGTCCGTATGCCCCCAGCTGGATCCACTTTTCCTGTCCGTTCCATTGAATGGATATGCTATCCCGTACCAGAAAAGGAAGTGTTTCGGTAGTAGCGGGAATCCGAAGGTTTACAAAAACATGGGCACTATCACCGGCAGCTATATCTACATCTTCCACCAATGGCCCCGGTTCTCCGTTTACATTCATCCTGAATACTCCTGTGTTTGCACCTGCGAGGCGAATGGAACTGATGCGAATACGTTGATCATTTGTATTAATAATCCGGAAGGATTTGGTAATTGAGCCTGCTGTTGTGAATACAGTATCGAAGTGAAGACTATCTGTACTGAAACCTAAAGGAGCATCCGAACTGGTTAGCAAACTGTCTTTGCTACAGGATATGATGAACATGCTGAAAATAAACAACCACAGAAATCGCCCCATGTCATCAAAAATAAGTCAGGCAGCAGGAAATGGGAAATTTTAATGGGGCAGGGTATAAGCAAAACAGAACAGGCTCAGGCGGGTACCAGGCACCTGAAGTATTTTTTCACCCATTGCCTCCAAGGTGGCGCCGGTTGTAATGACATCATCTATTAATAATACGTGTTTCTGTTCGATGGCGGCAGGTTTGCTGACCCGGAAAACTTCCCGCATGTTTTGCCAGCGTTCCGATCGGTGTTGTGTTGTTTGGGAACGGGTTGGGGTAATTCTTTCCAGGCAATCGGAATAGATGGGCAGACCGGTTTGTTGTTGAATGCCGATTGCCAGCAGTTCAGCCTGGTTGTATCCTCTTGTTGCTTTTCTTTTGGGATGGAGTGGCATCGGCAGGAGGCAGTTTATTTTGGACAGCCAGTCTGCAGCTTGAAGTTGAAAGCCCATCCATGCTCCTAATTGTAGACCTAATTCCTTTCTGTAGGAGTATTTTAATTGGTGTAAGATTTCTTGTACCATGCTTTTATGAGTAAAATAGGTGGTGGCAGCAGCATGTTCAAGTGCAAGCCGGCCATAAAAAATCTTTTCTACCTCATTGGCTGGCAACTGCGTAAATCCGGTTACGGGTAGTTCAAAAAGGCAGGAACTGCAAATGCCTGCTTGCTCCGATAATTGATTGGTACCGCAAGCGGCGCAGGTGTGTGGAAAAAAAACGGATTGGATGGCATGAAGCATTGGCGAGTTCATTCAACAAGCTACATATGAAGGTTTGCAGTTGCAAGCGTGTTTTCACCAGATTGTTGCATCAGCCAAACAACAATTGATAAACATCTTCTACTCTTGCCAGCGGCACGATTTCTATATTACCAGCATGCGTGATATTTCCTTTTTGTCCGAATCGGGAGATGAGTATTTTCTCGAGTCCGAGTTTTTCTGCTTCAGAAATTCGTTGTTCTACCCGATGTACGGAACGAATTTCTCCACTGAGTCCGACTTCCCCGGCAAAGCAGGTGGTGGATGGAATCGGGATATCGGTAAAAGAACTGAGCAGTGAGCATAACACTGCCAGGTCGATGGCCGGGTCCTCCACTTTTAATCCGCCGGCAATATTCAGAAATACATCTTTAGTACCGAATTGAAAGCCGCCTCTTTTTTCCAGTACAGCTAATAAAAGTTGTAAACGTCGCGAGTCAAATCCTGAAACAGTTCGTTGGGGTGTGCCATAAACGGATGGTGTAACCAGAGCCTGCACTTCAATCAGGAAGGGACGCATTCCCTCAATAGCGGCTGCGATCGCAATGCCGCTGAGTTGTTCACCGGTATGGGATAACAGAATATCACTTGGATTGAGGACTGGGTTCATTCCGGCAGAACCCATTTCGTAAATGCCCAATTCGGAAGTGCTTCCAAAACGGTTTTTCTGTGTGCGTAGAATCCGGTAGGCATAGTGGCGATCGCCTTCAAACTGCAATACAGTGTCTACCATGTGTTCCAGGATTTTCGGTCCGGCTATTGCACCATCTTTAGTAATATGACCAATCAGAAATACCGGTGTATTAGATTCCTTTGCATACCGCTGCCATTCTGCAGCTGTTTCTCTTATCTGGGAAACACTGCCAGGAGAAGATTCAATAGTGGGAGTATATAAGGTCTGAATGGAGTCGATGATAACCAGGTCGGGCTGGAGTTGTTTTATCTCCTGAAAAATTTGCTGGGTATTCGTTGCCGTTAGTAAATAGAAGTTTTCACTTTCATAGGGAAGCCTTGCTGCCCGAAGTCTTACCTGTTGTTCACTTTCTTCTCCGCTCACATATAAAACTTTAACCTGGTTCAATTGCAATCCTACTTGTAAGAAGAGTGTTGATTTGCCGATTCCAGGTTCACCTGCAACCAAAACAATGCTACCATTTACAATACCCCCTCCGAGTACACGATTCAATTCGGTATCGGGTGTTATCAATCTTGCTTCTTTGGTTACCGGTACATCCTGTAATCTTGTAACAACTGCTTTATATGCTGAACCTTGTTGCCATGGATTGGAAGGTGCTGATTCTTTTTGTTTGATTTCTTCAACGAAACTGTTCCACTGTTGACAAGCCGGACATTTACCTAACCATTTGGGACTTTCATATCCACATTGTTGACAGAAGAATGCTGATTTGGTTTTGGCCATAATGAAGGTGAAAAGTGAAAGGTGAAAGGTGAAAAGTGAAACGTGAAAAAGCTATATCATCATACGAAATTAGACAAAGTAAAAAGGCCAGCATTGCTGCTGACCCTTTACTTACTAACCCATTAAATTCTTGCACTAAATTACGAATAAGGGGCACATTTCAAAATAAATTTTTGCCCCTGTGAATAACTTTTGCAGCCTGGGGAAGCATAGGCAAGAACCTATAAAACCGTATTTAAATTGTTGATAATAAATATATTATAACAATATATTAAAAACAATGAAAATCTCTCTCAGGTAATATTGTCAGGTTAAATTCGGGTGATTTTACCTGGGTGTCAAAACGTCGGAAGTTCAGCGTAAAAAAGGCTGATTTGGAGGAAATTGGTTAAATTGGAGAGTGCTTTGATACAAGAATTGTTGAATAAAAATTTACTTATGACACCTTCCATTATGTTCGTTTCGTTGTTTTTTGTGGGGATCAGTTTGCTGGTTTCCTACATGCTGAAGAGTAAGATCCGGAAGTATTCGGAAACACCGATGCGTTCAGGGCTATCCGGACAGGAAATTGCGCAGCGTATGTTAAAAGAAAATGGTATATATGATGTGCAGGTAACTATGGCTCAAGGCTTTTTGAGTGATCATTATAATCCATTAACTAAAACAGTTGCTTTAAGTCCTGAAATCTACCAGGGTCGGAATGTGGCCGCTGCCGCAGTAGCTGCACATGAATGTGGCCATGCCATCCAACATGCAACTGCGTATCCCTGGTTAACCATGAGATCCAAGCTGGTACCGGTAGTTCAAATGAGTTCCATGCTGGTACAATGGATTCTACTGGCGGGTATTATGCTAATTAGTACCTTCCCCAGCCTTTTGCTTGGGGGAATCATACTTTTCGGTCTAACTACTTTATTCTCTTTAATCACGCTTCCGGTTGAGTTTGACGCCAGTAAAAGAGCGCTTGCCTGGCTGGAGCAGACCAATATCACTACAGCTCAGGAGCAGCCACAGGCAAAGGATGCACTGAAATGGGCGGCTATGACCTATGTAGTGGCGGCTATAGCTTCCCTGGTAACTTTGATTCAATACATCTTTATATATATGGGGAGAAGAGAATAACTGTTTTTAAAAATTGGAAAGCCGGTTTGCGAGGTGCACACCGGCTTTTTTTATGCTAAAACAGATAATTAAAAAAAATATATTAATAAAAAATATAAAAAATCATGTTAATTGTTGAATATTGTTATTATAAATAAATATGTAAAATTATTTAATATAATTTATTTTTTTAAACTTTTTTTACCACAAAAACAGCAGAATTGAAAACTAAGCTGTCTAGTTTATAATAATTTGATATTTTTTTAACAAAAAACCCTCAAATTTGTCGGGTTGATTTTTTAATCGCCACTTTTTTGGCAAAACTAACACACGTGAATATGGCTGCAAGAAAAAAAATGGCCGGATGGCTCTGGAGCCTTGTGCTTCTGTTCGCTGCACTTACTGTGCAGGCCCAGGACCGGCAAATCACCGGAAAAATTACGGATCGTTCAAATGGTTCTCCCATGGTTGGAGCTACCATTACAGTTAAGGGAACTACAATTTCCACTTCAACGGAAGTAGATGGTACATTCAGACTTTCTGTTCCCACCAATGCAAAAACTTTAGTAATTACATCCATTGGATTTCAGTCTACAGAAGTGCCTGTGACTGAACGGGTGGATGTTAGCATGGTAACGGGAAATGATGCCCTAAGTGAAGTGGTTGTTGTGGGGTATGGTTCACAGGTTCAGCGTGAACTAACCGGTAACATTGCAAGGGTTAAATCAAAAGACATTGAAAATCTTCCCTTGCCAACTGTAGATCAGGCTTTGCAAGGTAAAGCTGCAGGTGTATTTGTAAATGCCCAATCTGGTAAGCTTGGTCAAGCTGTTACGGTTAGGGTTCGGGGAAACTCCTCAATAAGTGCGAGTAGTCAGCCACTTTATGTATTAGATGGCGTACCCATAACAACCGATGATCAGAGTTCATATGGTGGTAACATGAACCCACTAATTGATCTCAACCCTAATGATATTGAATCAATTGATGTATTAAAAGATGCTGCAGCTGGTGCCATTTATGGTTCACGAGCTGCTAATGGAGTAGTTTTAATCACTACTAAAAAAGGGAAGACGGGTAAAACCAATATTTCTGCTAATTTTCAAACAGGTTTTTCAGAAGCTACTCGTAGGGTGGATTTCATGAGTGCAAAGGAGTATTCAGATCAATTGTTGAATGCAGCTGGATACACAGATAATTTTGACGAAATTGATCCATCTGACCCAAGAAGTACAACAAGCTATGTTCTTGATTTCCTTGACTTTTTTAGTTTTGGGGAGTGGTCGCCAACATCAACTGCGAACTATGATTGGCAGGATAAGGCATTCCAGCGCGGCAATTATAATCAGGCTGATATCCAATTGTCTGGAGGTAATGATAAAACACGTTTCTACAGTTCATTACAATATCTGGATCAAATCGGTACAATAGTAGGTAATGACCTGAAGAGATTGTCAGGTAGAATTACACTTGACCACAAAGCTAACAATTGGCTGAATGTTGGTTTTACCAGTAGCTTGGCAAGAACTACAACAAGACGTCTGCCTGATGACAACGCCTTTTCAAACCCTTTACAGGCGTCAGCATTACCCAATATCACACCATTTACTGATCCGGAAACCGGTTTAATGACTGGTACTCCTCCTGGTGAAGTTAATACTCCGCTTTATTACAATCCGTTCCTTACAGTTAAATATGGAAGATTCACACAGCAGAGCTATCGTAATTTTAGTAATGCTTATGCTGCTGCAACTATTCTGCCGGGATTAACCTTTAAAACAGAATTTGGTTTGGACCTTTTATCACAAGAGGAAGAGAGTTATTTCCAATCCCAGACGGTACGAAATCAAACAAGAGCAGGAAATGGCTTAGGCGCTTACTCTACAGCGTTTGTGTTTAATTATAACTCAAACAATTATTTTACATATCTTAAAAATTTTGGTAAACATTCCATTGAAGGAACACTTGGAATGCAGTACCAGAAATCGTTATCTAAATATAGTTTTACAGAAGGTTTGCAATTCCCATCTGATTCTTATCAGAAAATTATCAGTGCGGCAACCAAATCCGATGGAAGTTCTTCAGAGACGGAATTCGCTTTCCTTTCTTATTTCGGACGTGTAAATTATAAGTTTGACGATAAATATCTCTTGTCGCTCAGTTTGCGCAGAGATGCATCTTCCCGCTTCGGTAAAAACTCCCGTTACGGATATTTCCCGGCAGCTTCAGTTGGTTGGATCATTTCAGATGAGAAGTTTTTCAATAAAAGCGACTTTTTATCTTTCCTGAAGTTAAAAGCCAGCTATGGTGTTGTTGGTAATGCTGAAATCGGAAACTTCCCTCAACTTGGTCTGTTTACAGGGGATGCAGGATATGCAGGAAGTGGTGGTCAGCGTCCATCTCAAATTCCTAACCCGGATCTTAAATGGGAAACTACTGCTCAGTTTGACGTAGGTATTAATTACGGCTTTTTCAATAACAGAATCAGCGGTGAGATTGACTACTACATTAAAAAGACAACCGATTTGTTGTTGAATGTAAACGTACCAGCAACAACCGGATTTAACACACAGGTTAGAAATGTTGGTAGTCTTGAAAACAAGGGAGTTGAATTTGTATTAAATACAGAAAACCTGGTTGGTAAATTCAGGTGGTCAACTAATATTAACCTCGCATATAATCGTGGTCGCGTTACCGATATTGATGGTCAGATTATTGAGGGGGGTATCAGCAGCATGAACCGTGTTATGGAAGGTCAACCAATTGGTGTTTTTTACACCGTTGAATACGCAGGTGTAGACCCCCAGAATGGTGATGCACTTTTTTATAGAAATACAAACAATAACGGCCAGTTAGACAAGACAACCGTTAATGCCAGTGGTTACAATCAGGCGCAACGTATAGTTACAGGTGATCCGAATCCGGATTGGATTTTCGGAATTACCAATAACTTCTCCTATAAAGGATTTGATCTTTCAGTTTTCTTTAATGGCGTTTTTGGAAACCAGATCAATATTTATGGCATGGGTCGGTATTCCTCTGCTAACTTCCGCTTCGAAGACAACCAGACAAGGGATCAACTTGCTGCCTGGACCACACCAGGCCAGGTAACCAATGTTCCACAGGCAAGATTGTTCTTCAACAATGGTGCACAGGTTAGTAGCCGTTACATCGTTGATGGTTCCTTTATGCGCTTGCGTAACATAACATTAGGATACAACTTACCAAAAGCCATAACATCAAAAATTAAACTGGACAGAGTGCGATTGTATGTTAGTGGTCAGAACCTGTTAACATTTACTAATTATCCATATTGGGATCCGGAAGTTAATGCTGATTCATTTGATTCCAATATTGCTAAAGGAAATGACTTCTACACACCACCTCAGCCAAAAACTGTTTTATTTGGTCTGAACATCGGTCTGTAATTGCAGTGTTTGATTGTTTATTTTAATATTTAAATTATGAGAATTTCGATAATAGCTATAGCATTAACCGCAATATTCGCTTCTTGCGAAAAGGGGCTCAATATTGAGCCAACCGCAAGTATTTCAGCTGAAAGGGCGCTACTGACTGAAAGTGATGTGCGTGTAACCTTGATTGGTGCCTATGATGGTCTCCAAAGGGCTACAGTTCTTGGTGGTGATATTCAGGTAATCAACGAATTATTGGGGAATACCGATAATATTCGATTTACCGGTACTTTTGCAGGTTTGTCGGACATTGCTTTTCTTGAAATGTCAGCTCCTAATACGTTTGCACGTGATACCTGGGCTGCAGCTTATAACACCATTCTTCGTTCAAACTATGTGCTCTCTGCACTGGATAAAGTAACCTCTTCCCAGGCTACAAAAGATCGTTTTGAAGGAGAAGCTTTATTTATCAGGGGTGTTTTATATTTTGAATTGGTTAAATTGTTTGGTAAAGCATGGGGTGATGGAGATAACAATGCAAACCCGGGTGTTCCAATTATTCTTACCCCTACAACAGCAGTTACACCTGAAAGCTATGTTTCCAGAAATAGTGTTGCACAAGTATACCAAAGGGCAATTGATGATTTGACCAGAGCTGAAAGCCTTCTTCCGGCACGGAATTCATTTTATGCTACAAAAGCTGCTGCAGCAGCAGTACTTTCAAGAATAGCGTTAATGCAGGGAGATTATGCAACAGCAAGAGATGCAGCAAATCGGGTGATCGAAAGTGCCATTTATTCCTTAACTCCCTCTTTTGCAGAATTATGGGTAATCAATCCGAATGGAACTGATTTCACAACTGAAAATGTTTTTGGAATGAAAGTAACTGTTCAGGATGGAACAAATAGCTTGAATACATACTTTGGAACTGGCATTGGCTCAATCCCTGGAACTGCTGGCCGTTCTGATTGCAAAATTCTGCAAGCTCATATTGATAAATACGAAGAGGGTGATTTCAGAGGAGATTTCTTCCAGCAGGTTGGTTCTTTCACGTATACACGTAAGCACCTGTCCAGATTTGGGAATGTTGCATATATCCGTTTAGCTGAGATGTATTTGACAAGAGCAGAAGCTAACTTCAGATTGGGAACTTCAGTTGGGAACACACCAGTTAACGATATTAATATTATCCGCAACAGGGTTAATCTTGATGATCTGTCATCTGTTACTTTAAACGATATCTTAAACGAACGATATCTTGAACTAGCATTTGAAGGAGAACGTATGGCTGATATTAAGCGTACACGTGGAACTGCTGATGGAATTGCATGGAATTCACCATTGTTAATTCTACCTATTCCACAAAGAGAAATTGATGTGAATTCGAACCTCGTTCAGAACGAAGGGTACTAATTGTTTAAATAAAATTATCAATAAGCTGTTTCCAGAAAGCAGCCCATTTTATAGTTGTATTTAAACGACAAGAGGCGGTAGTTTTACTACCGCCTCTTGTTTATTTCCCTATAATAATTGTCTCATCAAATCCTCTCGTATCAGTTAGAGATTAATGTAAGCTTTATAGCTGTTCTTTCAAATAAAAAAGCTACCTGATATCAGGTAG
>JALOMU010000373.1 GCA_025455285.1 Flavihumibacter sp. | reverse complement strand
GGACCAGAAGAGAAAAAACTCTATGTTTTATATGACCAGATGTACTGGCACCTGACTTATGGTGATATCCAGCATTACAATCCGGTTAGCCTGCGGCCGGCTATGCGTGATTACACCATTTTCGTAGATGCGATCTCCAAAGTATTTGCTGCAACCGGTGTACGGGTGGGATGGAGTTTTGGTCCGGCTGCCATTATAGATAAAATGAAAGCTATCCTCGGCCATGTTGGTGCATGGGCGCCGATGGCAGAACAAAAAGCAGTGGCAAAATACCTGCAGGAAAAAGAAGCCATTGATCGTTTCCTCGCACATTTTAAATCAGAAGTGGAATACCGGCTGCGTGCCATTCATGATGGATTTCAGGCCCTTAAGGCAGAAGGTTTCGCGGTGGATTCTGTTGCACCCCAGGCGGCCATTTATCTTACCATTAAAGTGGACCTGGTTGGAAAGCAGACCCCTGAGGGCAAGGTGCTGTCTACTCAATCAGATGTTACCAGCTATTTACTGAACAAGGCGAAGCTGGCTGTAGTACCTTTTTATGCCTTCGGCGCATCGGCACAATCGCCCTGGTATCGCTTGAGCGTTGGAACCTGTAAGAAAGAAGATATTCCGGTAATGTTAGCCGGCTTAAAAGCTGCACTGATATAAAAAAAAGACAGGTGCATCAAACACCTGTCTTTTTTTATTTACAATCTCCAAGACAAAAAATCCGTCTTAGGTCTTATCAATTTTTGTTGTTGAGAAATACAAAAGGGGGTTCACCGCTGTGGATGAACTTCATGATGCGCTTGCACTCTGTTGATATTCGAAACTTGTTGCAATCAATTATCTCATATACATGTGAATAGGTTTCCTGCGTCTCAACATCCATCAATAGTTTGTTGAGTTGAACCAATTCGCGCTCCATCGCTTCCTCATTGTCGCGAGCATGCTTAACCAGCACTAACAAGTCTCTGTTTGGCGCTTTCATTTAATCAGATTTTAGTAGCCTACATAACCCTTATTCATATTGCAGCCACAGCCCTTGCCTCCCGCACGGTTGCTAGTGCTACAGGAAACCGCAATACTACTAATCATAATTGCCAGAACGACGTATATCAGCGTCTTCTTCATAATTTTAGCTTTACAATTTAACTATTTTTCCAATAAAAAAGTATCCCGGTTTGAGCAATTTTTCGAATTTAATCCCAAAATTTTCACCCGGGACCCGAATCCTGCTTTCTCCTATGGAATGGGGACTCGGTCATGCGAGCCGCTGTATACCTATTCTAAACTATTTAATAAACAATTGCCAGGCTGATTTGGTTGTAGCTGCCAATGGCCCCCAGGCAGCCCTGATCCGTGCTGTTTTTCCTACCCTCTCAATCGTAGATATCCCTGCTTATTCAATCAGCTACCACAAAAACCGAGCCGGGACTATTACCCGACTGGCCTTTTCTCTGCCCCATCTGGCTCAACAGATAAGGGCTGAAAACCGCTGGCTGCTTGAGTTTGCCAGGAATTATCCACTGGATGCCATCATCAGTGATAATCGGTATGGACTCTGGCACGCTAAGATACCTTCCTACCTCATTACCCATCAACTGGGCATCAAAACTCCCTTTGGAAAATCGGTGGATGCCCTGGTTCGAAACCAGCTGTACAAGTATATCGGAAAATTCAACGCCTGCTGGGTACCTGATTTTAAAGAAACTGAGCTGTCGCTTGCCGGGGAATTGTCACATCCCAAACACCTTCCAGGTATTCCTGTAGAATACATTGGACCGCTTACCCGGATAACTCCGGCTGTAAAAAATGCGATCATTCCGGAGCTGGCATCCCTGTCTTTGCCTGCTTTCCAATCCACCATCACCAAAACCTCCTTTCAATTCAAGTCGGATGCGATTAAAGAAGTCCATGGAACTGCCATCCAATTGTTGGTTGTGTTATCCGGACCTGAACCTCAACGGTCCATTTTCGAGGAATTGATTCTTAACCAATGGGCCCAGGCACCCGGACAATCGCTGCTGTTAGTGAGGGGTTTACCTGAAGAGCATTCAGGCATTCAAACAAACCTTAAAAAAACTAACCATAGTGCTAGCATGGAAGCTTTGCACATTCCAAATGCGATGGCAGTCAATCATTTATCACCGGCCGCCCTTTCGCAGGCCATCGCCAATGCAGACAACATTCTCACCCGAAGTGGCTACAGCAGCGTAATGGATTTGCTTCCCCATCATTCCAATTGCTGGATGGTGCCTACTCCCGGTCAAACTGAACAGGAATACCTGGCTAACTACCTCTCACAAAAAGGATTGATTCAAACCCAGCACCAGGATCGGTTTTCCCTTACGCAACTGCTCTCTCATCCCGCCACCCGAACGGTGAGGAAAAAAGATTAACCCAACTTTGGTGCATCAAAAAACAGGAATGTTTTGCGGGCCAGCGGGAAATCCGACCATCGGTTAGAATCTATTTGTACTGCAAAAATTCCACAGGTAGGCATATTATCAATACGGGTAGTTGTGAGCGAATTAACAAATTCAGTAATTCCTGGATTATGTCCGAAGATGGCTAAAGAAGAAATCGAATCGGGTAACCCGGATATTACCTCCCGGTAAACAGTTGGAGGGGCGTGATACAATTCATCGCGTAACTGCAATTGCTCAACATTTCGATCATAAGCTTTAATGAAATGACTGGCTGTTTGAAGTGCCCGCTTAGCCGTGCTCGTAACAAATACATCTATCTGAATTTGCTTGTCGAGCAACCGCCGGGCCATTTCCGGCGCATTTTTTTGCCCCCTTTCATTTAAAGGGCGATCAAAATCAGGCTGGGTCAAATCACCCCAGCTACTCTTGGCATGGCGGACCAAATAAATGGTTTTCATCCCATAAAATTAACCGTTTTACATGGGTACAGATGGAAAATAAACAGGCCTGCTTATTGGTCCCTCATAGGTTGTGTATTAAAAACGGTCGGTCAGCGTTTAATCATCAAATATGTTGCCAAAACAGGCCATGGGCGCGATTTTCACCCAAGTTTGGCGAAAGCTTGACCAAAATCAATAGCCTCGCTCGTTCTTGCCTTCCATATAATTCAGGAATGCTTTGTTTACCACCCGATTGCCCCCTTTTGTAGGATAATT
>JALOMU010000372.1 GCA_025455285.1 Flavihumibacter sp. | reverse complement strand
CGGTAATGGAGGATGCAGAGATACTGCTATTGGAACGGTGAATATTTACAATCCATTTACGGACCTGGTATTTAATTACAATCCGATTGAGGAGTGTAACCAGATTACTGTAAACTTTAATGTTGTTCCTCCACCCAATACCAAATATTACCTTGTATTTGGTGACGGCAACGCTGATTCATCGCAAGCCAACCTGGTAACTCATACGTACCGCTTCCCCAACTTCTATCGTCCCTTTGTTCGGTTGGTAGATAGCCTGAATTGCGAGGTACCAGTAGGAAGCAGGCCGACCATCATGGTGAAAGGTGTAATCCCGGCTTTTAATACAGATAAAAGAGAATTTTGTGATACGGGTTCAGTAAGGCTGAGTGATTTCAGTATCGGTAATGATAGTGTAACTCTTCGTCGCTGGGATTTTGGAGATGGTACACCCAATGTATTTAATGAATTAAATCCTTCACATTCCTTTGCACAGCCTGGCCGCTATGTAATTACACAATACGTAACAACAGAAACCGGATGTGAAAACAGCTATACGGATACGGTACGAGTATATAGAACTCCACAACCCGTAATCAGTGGTCCGGATGAAATTTGTCTGTTTGAACTCCTGGGGCGCTGGGGAATGGCCAGAATGCCAATACGCAGGATATAACCGTGCGGTACACCAACAGTGGACAGGCAACATTGAATTTAACTGCCTCCGTTGCGTTTGGTTGCTCTGCATCTGTAAGCAAAGATGTTACCATCTGGCCATTACCATCCATTCAGAATGTTCCGGAAATCGTGATGCCGCTTGGATTTGAAACTACGCTTCCAATCACTTACAGCGATAACATAAACCAATATACCTGGTCTCCTGGGGATGCATTAAGTTGTACCAACTGTCCGACACCTGTTGCAAATCCCAAATTCACAACCAACTACAGGGTTTCTGTTGTGGATGCTAATGGTTGTCGCGCTACCAGCAATATCGTAGTACGTGTAATTTGTGAAAACAGAAACTATTTCATTCCGAATACCTTCAGTCCGAATAATGATGGTCAGAATGATGTATTCTATCCAAGAGGAAGAAGTTTGGACCGGATACAATCTATGCGCATCTTTAATCGTTGGGGAGAAATGGTATTTGAACGTAAAAACTTTGCACCCAATGCTGCTTCTGAAGGATGGAATGGAATGATTCGCGGACAGCAGGCAGCTTCAGATGCCTATGTATATATTATTGAAGTGATTTGCGAAAATGGACAGGTTGTAGCCTTAAAAGGAAACGTTACGCTGATCAGATAACCTATGAAAAAGACCAATAACCATATTACTCATCTCCTGCTGTCAGTGCTGCTGGTTTTCTGCGGACTCTGTTCAGCAGCCCAGGATATACATTTTTCCCAGTTCTACGAAGCACCTCTGCTTCGGAACCCCTCACTGGCAGGAATATTTACCGGAGATGTGCGTGCACAGATTGTTTATCGCGATCAGTGGAACAGTGTGACCAATGCCTTTAAAAGCGGATCTGTAAATGCCGAATATAAAATGCCGGTTGGTGGCGGAGATGACTTTATTACTGCCGGTTTACAGATGCTGTTTGATAAAGCAGGAACAGTTTCACTTACAACAACACACTTGCTACCTGCTATCAACTATCATAAATCATTGAGCAGCGAACGCAATATGTATTTATCGGTGGGTTTTATGGGCGGACTGGTTCAGCGTCGTATTGATCGATCCAAGATTACTACCGATAACCAGTATGTAGGAGGAGCCTTTAACCCCGCATTAGCAGATGGAGAAAGTTTTATTAATGCGAATTACAGCAACCTGGATGCCAGCCTTGGTGCCAGTTTCAATAGCAGTTTCGGGCCGGAACAGCAAAACAACCTGTTTTTTGGACTTGCCTATCATCATATCAACCGACCCAGGAATTCCTTTTACCGGAATGTGAATGCGGCACTGCATCCGAAATGGGTAGCTTCCGGTGGCGTAAAGTTTGAAGTGGGAGACCAGGCATTCTTCAACCTGCAGGCGGATTATTCCAAACAGGGACCTGCAGACGAAATTGTTGGCGGAGCGATGTATGGATACAAAATCGGGGATCCTGAAATGCCTGATTATGTGGTGCACGTAGGAGCGTTTATGCGTTTGCGTGATGCCCTGATTCCTGCTGTCAAAATCGACTATAATCCTTTTTCGATTGGCCTTAGCTATGATGTGAATGTTTCACAATTAAAAACAGCGAGCCAGGGAAGAGGAGGTTTTGAACTCTCAATTACTTATATTGGATTCCTGAACAGAGATAACTCTACAAGGGAGAAAGTTTTCTGTCCCCGTTTTTAATCTGTCCCTCAGTAAGACCTATTTTTGGTTATTGACTGAAGAAAAAAATCCCGGCCATTGGCTGGGATTTTGTTTAACAATTCTCCATTAAAACTGTTATAAACAAAAAAAGTTATGAGCAAAGTTGGACAACCTGCCCCCGCCTTTAGTTTATTTGATTCGGAAAAGAACAAGGTAAATCTTGCTGATCAGAAAGGCAAAAATGTTGTATTGCTGTTTTTCCCGCAAGCCTTCACCGGTGTATGTACTACAGAATTGTGTACAGTAAGAGACTCTATCAGCCAGTATAACAATACAAATGCACAGGTTTATGGCATCAGCGTGGATTCCGTATTTACCCTGGCAAAATTTAAGGAAGAGCAGCAGTTGAATTTTCCTTTGCTGAGCGATTTCAACAAAGAAGCATCAGCCAGTTATGACTCCCTTATCCAGGATTTTGTGTTCGATATGAAAGGGGTTTCCAAAAGAGCCGCCTTTGTGATTGATAAAGAAGGAATTATTCAATATGCAGAGATCCTTGACAAAGTGACTGATTTGCCTGATTTCAATGCCATCCAGGAAACCCTGGCTCGCCTGAATTAAGCTGGTTTTATAGTAAAATATACCTAAGGGGCAGGAGAACGTTTCTGCCCCCTTTTTATTTTAACAGGCAGCAATTGTATCTTTGAAAAATTAGGTTTATTTTGTGCAAAACGCTGAAACCCGGAATCGAGAATGAGGATATTTTTTACATTATCCATAAGTCTGTTAATCGCCTGCACTGGATTTTGCCAATCCGGCAAACCTGCTGTCGAGCGTCCGGTAATTCGCTTTTACCCCAACCCCGCTGTAACTCAGATCACCTTCGATTTCAACAAGACAGTAGAACGTTCTTTTACTTTCCAGGTGTTTAATTTCCTTGGGAAAAAAGTGTTTGAGCAGAAAGAAGTTCAACCCAAAACAACCATTGATCTAAGTGATTATTATCGCGGAATCTATATCTTCCAGTTGAGGGATAAAACCGGTAAGATTGTAGAAACCGGAAGATTTCAAGTAGCGAAATAAGATAAAGTGAGACGTCAGACGTGAGACGTGAGAAGGTCTTCCCTTCCTCCTTTCTTCCATTCTTCCTTTCCTCCGGATTTCCTAAACTACCTGCACAATCAGAAACTTCAAATAATGTGTATTCTCCTGTCCCCATACAATGGGATGGTCACTTGCCTGGGTTTGGTAAACTACCTGCCTGAGGGTGCGTTTGGCATCTTTGGCAGCCATCTGGATAATTTCAAGAAAGAGTTCAGGCTGTACCAGGTTGGTACAGGAAGTAGTTACGAGAAATCCTCCCGGTTTGATCAGTTTCATACCTCTGAGATTGATCTCTTTGTAACCGGTAATGGCTTTCTGGATGGTTTCCCTGCTTTTGGTGAAGGC
>JALOMU010000010.1 GCA_025455285.1 Flavihumibacter sp. | reverse complement strand
AGATGATTAAAAAAGTGTACGCCCAGTTTCCGGATCGGGTTGCTAAAGCCCGCCAGGTTGTTGGTCGCCCGCTAACCCTCACCGAAAAAATATTGTACGCCCACCTCTGGCAGGGAAATGCCACCCAGGCATATGAAAGAGGAAAAAGTTATGTAGATTTTGCGCCCGACAGGGTTGCCATGCAGGATGCTACCGCCCAGATGGCACTTTTGCAATTCATGCAGGCCGGTCGGAACAAAGTGGCTGTTCCCTCCACAGTTCACTGTGATCACCTGATTGTAGCCAAGGACGACTCCAAAACGGACCTTGCCCGTGCCGTAAATGAAAGCAGCGAAGTATATGACTTCCTCGCTTCCGTTTCCAATAAATACGGTATTGGATTCTGGAAACCCGGTGCTGGTATCATTCACCAGGTTGTTTTAGAAAACTATGCCTTCCCGGGAGGTATGATGATCGGAACCGATTCACACACTGTAAATGCCGGCGGACTTGGTATGATCGCAATTGGTGTAGGCGGTGCAGATGCCTGTGACGTAATGAGTGGCCTTGCCTGGGAATTGAAAATGCCCAAATTGATTGGTATCAAACTTAACGGAAAACTCAACGGTTGGACTGCCCCCAAGGATGTAATCCTGAAAGTGGCCGGTATCCTGACTGTAAAAGGTGGAACCGGAGCAGTAGTTGAATATTTCGGAGAAGGCGCCACTAGCATGAGCTGTACCGGAAAAGGCACCATTTGTAACATGGGTGCGGAAATTGGCGCAACCACGTCCACTTTCGGATACGATGAAAGTATGAGTCGTTACCTGAAATCGACTGGTCGTGAAGAAGTTGCCGCCCTTGCTGATGGTATCCGCGAACACCTTACAGCTGACCCTGAAGTATATGCGAACCCCGAGCAATATTTCGATCAGGTGATCGAAATCAACCTGAGCGAACTGGAACCCCATTTGAACGGACCTTTCACTCCCGACCTGGCTACGCCCATTTCCAAAATGAAGGAAGAAGCAGCTAAAAACGGCTGGCCAACAAAAGTTGAAGTAGGTCTGATCGGCTCCTGTACGAACTCTTCCTATGAAGATATTAGTCGCGCTGTAAGCCTCGCCCGCCAGGTTGCTGAAAAGGGTTTAAAAACCAAAGCAGAATTTACTATCACTCCCGGATCTGAGCAGGTTCGCTACACTATTGAACGCGATGGTTTCCTGAGCACATTCGACCAGATCGGAGCGAAGGTTTTCGCAAATGCCTGTGGCCCCTGTATTGGTATGTGGGATCGTATGGGCGCAGAAAAGCAGGAAAAAAACACCATCGTTCACTCTTTCAACCGCAATTTCGCAAAGCGGGCGGATGGCAACCCGAATACCTATGCGTTCGTAGCTTCTCCCGAGCTGGTAACAGCGCTGGCAATTGCCGGTGATCTTACCTTCAACCCGCTCACAGACACTTTGACCAATGAAAAAGGTGAGCAGGTGAAACTGGATCCCCCCAGCGGAAATGAATTACCCCCTAAAGGATTCGCTGTTGAAGATGCCGGTTATCAGGCTCCAGCGGTTGACGGCAGTGCGGTTCAGGTAAAAGTAGATCCAGCATCCAAGCGACTGCAGCTCCTGGATCCATTCCCTGCCTGGGAAGGAACTGATCTCAAAGGATTGAAACTCCTGATCAAGGCAAAAGGTAAGTGTACAACTGATCATATTTCAATGGCAGGTCCCTGGTTAAAATTCCGCGGACACCTTGATAACATCTCTAACAACCTGCTGATTGGAGCCGTTAACTTCTTCAATGAAAAAACGGATTCCGTTAAAAATCAGTTGACCGGGGCATATGGTCCGGTTCCAGCCACACAGCGTGCTTACAAAGCAGCGGGCATAGGCTCCATCGTAGTTGGAGATGAAAACTATGGTGAAGGTTCCAGCCGTGAACATGCTGCAATGGAACCCCGCCACCTGGGCGTTCGTGCCGTTCTGGTGAAGAGTTTCGCCCGTATTCACGAAACCAACCTGAAAAAGCAGGGAATGCTGGCGCTGACATTTGCCGACAAAAACGATTATGAAAAAGTCCTCGAAGATGATACCATTGACATCAATGGACTAATCAGCTTTACCCCTGGACAACCCCTTGAGCTGGTAGTACACCACGCCGATGGAAGTAAGGATACTATACTTGCCAACCATAGCTACAATGAACAGCAGATTGAATGGTTTAAAGCAGGAGCCGCTTTGAATATCATTCGCCAGCAGTTCGCAGGTTAATCAATTTGAATACCAAAAAAGAGGCCATCCAACTATGTGATAGCCTCTTTTTTTTTACCCACAAACCATGGAATCTTAGTAAAAACCCGCGTTTTTTTTCTTGGTAGATCTACATATCAACAGATTGATTAACTTTATCCACACTTTCCCATTACTCTGACGGTAGCTTTCCCTGTCTCCAATATCATTCCTTAATACCACCGTATCCAAATATCCCTGGACCTTTCTATTTATTGACAACTAAATTTCTGTTGTGAAGAAGTTAATCGCATGCCTGTTAATAGCAAGCTCTACTGCTTATGGGCAAACCGGGGTGTTATTTTATGACCCTTGTGAATCCCTGCCGCAGTATGGCTGGAGTAACCCCTATCCCAATAATTTCTGGAGTGGCAAGACCGGTGATGAAGCAAAAACAAGCTTTTCCGTATCAAGCGATTTCAGTAGGGCAGGTAATACATCCTACCGTTTTGAAATCAGAAGGGACGCAACAACTCATCAAAATGATAATTTCCGCCAAAATCAGCTTATCTATAACTTTCTGCCGGCTGGGACCAATACCGATGACGCAACAAAAATGGGTCAGGCGATTGCTACAGGCAGAAGCCCACTAGATCTTCGATGGATAAGCTTGTCTACGCTGGTTCCAGCAAATTATCAACCGAATCCATATCCAGTTTCCATAGGCCTGTTATTGAAAAATATTCCGGACGATCATGCTACACCTCAGGATTTAATTTTACAAAATGGTGAGTATAATTTTTATGTAGTTACCTGGGAAAATGGAGTGCCTACATCAAGGGTAATTAATATTGGTGAAGTTCAGCCGGGCATTTGGGAAGACTGGGTAGTAGAAAGAAATTTCACACAATCAGCAAACGGATTTATCAGGTTGTACAGGTATGGCAACCTGGTTGCTAATATAACAGGTCCCAACTGGCCAACTGATAACCCCGTATATGCGAAAGAACCCTACATTAAAATTGGTCCTGCTAACTATGGATGGGCGGCTAATATCAATCAGGTAGTAAATAACAACCAGGCTGAATTGGCACCTACGGTTTTATATGTAGATGAAATAAAGTTTGGATCTTCCGCAGCCACCAGGTCTGAATTTCTGGCAACACAGGAGCAACCCCAACAACCACAACCGCTGCCATCTTTTATTTTTTATGATAACTGTGAAATTCCCGGCATGCCTTATTTGACCATGGATTATAACCTGCAACCTCCGGTTCAATGGGCCCATTTTCAAGGTGACCCTTCTGTAAGTTCTGTTGTAAGGTCTGCGGAACAAAGAAGAGCAGGTGGTTTTTCATACAAATTTGAACTAAATGATGGACCGGGTAATACCTGGCCATTCTTCAAGTCTGAACTAGTTTGGAACTTTCTCCCTGCCGGATCACCATTAGGTATTTTAGGCAATACTGAAGCATATTCAAGACAACCGCTCGGCCTGCGATGGATAGCTGCATCAACCTTTATTCCCTCGTACAATACTGATTTCAATACGCCAACCAGTATTTTATTTAATACAAAAGCAGTTGATGATGACTGGCCACAGCCCAATGCGCTTTGGATGGAGAATGGCCGGTATAAGTTTATTCTAACCAGAGTTTCTCCTAATGGCTCAACCCAAACAAGCACAACTGATGTAGGGGCAGTTGTGAAAGACGTTTGGGAGGATTGGGT
Source organism: Flavihumibacter sp. (assembly GCA_025455285.1). GTDB lineage: Bacteria > Bacteroidota > Bacteroidia > Chitinophagales > Chitinophagaceae > Flavihumibacter. Next base: position 7,624 of record JALOMU010000010.1, on the reverse strand, counting down.
TCTGAACAGAAATTACACCAGTGCTGATTCCGGCTATGTGCGCTTATTTAAAAATGGTCAACTTGTATTCGAATACCTGGGTGGCAACTGGAAGGATGATGCATTCCACAGTAAGGAACCTTATGTCCAAATGGGCATTTATAAATGGGCTTTTGGAAGTAACTGGGCGATTCGACCCGACGCATCCCGCATTACTTTATTTATAGATGAAATTCGATTTGGCAATGTCTCTAACCGGTTGGAAGATTTTGTTGTGAAAGCGGCAGCCAATATTCCGCCAGTATCAAATGCCGGACAGGATCAGCAACTATTCATCCCAGTTACTCGAACCACATTAACTGGTATTTCAACAGATAGTGATGGAACTATTTATTCAAAAGTCTGGAGAAAAATAAATGGTCCGGCTGGTGGTAATATTTCCGACAGCACCCAGAACACTGTTACAATAACCAATCTTCAACCCGGCACCTACACGTACCGTTTCCTGGTTACAGATGATAATAATGCTGTTACCAGTGATGACGTCGTAATCAATATATTACCCCCGGTAGTAACTATGGTTAACTACAATCGTTTTGGTGGAGGTGCTACCCAATCGCTGGCAAATGTTTGGAGAGGTGGAACTTCTCCGAATTCAACAGCAGTATCTGGTACCCAGGTTATATCCGGAGACTTCAGCCTCCAGGTAACAGTCGGCAATCAATCATCCGGCGCATTCATTGCACTGGATACGGATGATACACTTCAACATGTTTATACACCCGGACAAATTTGGATGGGCGTAGCCAATAATCGATTGTATGCAGGTGATTTCCCTGGCTGGTTCCTCTATCGGCTAACTGATGCAACCGTAACTACGGGTGATTTCATTCGAATCAGAAGACAGGGGGATATTCTACGCCTTGAGCTCTCAAAAGACAATGGTCAATCTTGGGCTCTGGCATACACATACCTGCTTAGAAGCTCCAATAATATGTGGGCAAAAGCGACTTTTGACAACCAGAATTCAACCATCTATTATCCGGCATTAATAACACCAAACGGTACCCAAAATCAACAGGCAATGGCAGCTGCCCCAATTGAGTCTGCTGTAAACCAACTTGCTCAGGGAACCAAAATATATCCGAATCCTGCTAATCAATGGATTAATGTGGTAATAGGAAATGAGTTCGGATCCGGTAAACTCAGTCTGGAAGTGGTTGATAACCTCGGCAAACTAGTAACCCGACAAATAGCAAATTTCCAATCAGGCCAAACCGTTCAAATTGATTCAAGGACCTGGAACCCTGGCTCTTATTTCCTTATAATTCAAGATGATAAAGGGAACAGGCTACAGAAAAAAGTCGTAATCGTCAAATAAACACCGGGAAAAATACCCCCCTTTCGTTCGTGTTAAAACGGGTGGAAGGGAGAAATCCGGGAACTATATTTGCTTCAGGGATGCCATTTGATCAATTACCAATAAACCATTACCTTATCTTCCCTGAATCCAACTTTATTTATAACCTGCCTCTGGCAGGTTATTTTTTTACGGGGAAAATGCCCCCTTCCAATGTGTATTCTCCCATTGGCCAACACCTTCTCTACTCTTAGTTTTGAATTCTAAACAGGTTCGGTCGGTCATGGTTGTGGTTGTCTCAGACGCCACAGCCTTACCGGCAAAACACCAATACAAAGCATGAAACGATTACTTGATCTTTCTGTTCATACTATCCCCTGGTTGATGCTGATTCTTGCAGCACTTACGCTGATTACCATGTTTATTGTGCTGATGCAGAAAAAACAACAGGACAGAGACATGAACGGAAATGATTATTGAAAAAACAGTGCTTACTTCCAACTGCCGGGGATAAACTTGTATCAACCCTGGCATTTTTATGTATATTTTTAAACTTATAATTTTTCAATCATGAAACAGGTTGTAGTTATTCTATTCTGTCTATTTGCGGTGATCGCATGTAAGTCAGGCAAACCACTTACCATTCCATCCGATGAAAAATTTATTGCGATTAAAATTACAGCCGAACAAGCCACCGAATACGAGCGTGCTTACCAGGCCGATCAAAGTTTCAAGACTGCTTTCCGTAATGGCATGTACCTGCCGATTTCCATAATTGATGAAATTAGAAAAGCCGCAGGAATAGAAGGAATTGCTGTAAACTATGGCAAACATCCGGATTACGCCAGCCCGGTATTCATTCTTTTTGCAACCAGTTCCAAACCTACCGATACTGAAAAGAAATCAGATGGTTCCGAAAATTCTATCTATTTAGTTTATTATCCTTGTCCAACTGTTTGCGGCAAAAACCCATAATCAGGTATATAGCATGAATTATTGGATTACAACTATCATAAAACTTTCCATTATTGTTATCGGAATTATAATTGGTTTTGCAAGAGAAAAAAAGCTTAACAGAACCAACTATGATTTTTTATTAATTCTGCTTGTAGCAGGTGCCGGAGAACTTCTGGAATGGCTGATGGCACAATATTACAATCATAATTTTGTTTACTATCACGTTTTTCGCCCCCTGTTTTATACCCTTATAACCCTTACCCTTGCACCCCAACTGGGTAGGATGAAAAGAAGTTTCCGGCTATCCATCATTTTTGTATGGATAGCCGCCTACTTCAATGCCAGGTACCTCCAACCACCGGAAGATTCGCTGAACACAGTTATCATCAGTCTCACCTGCCTGCTGCATATACTGGCTGTTTTATTTTATATCGCCAGGTTGTTTGATAAGTATAGTTGGAACGAAACCATTTATCAACATAGTTTTTGGATAGCAATTGGTATCCTTCTTCATTCTATCAGTTCCTTCCTTACACTAGGATTGCACAATTTTCTAGGTGCTGATGGACAGAAAATGGTAACATATGTTCTGATTGTATCGGAATGGTTATATTACGCTTCCTTTGTAGTCAATTTTAGCTTGCAAAAAGAAGCATCGCCAGAATAAGTTGTTACCATGAACGCCAGTCAGATAGAAATTATCCTAACGATGGCGGCCGCCGTTTTCATTATGCTGACGCTTAGTGCATTCGTTGTGTACTTCATCCTTTCCAGTCAGAAACGCAGAATTCGCCTTCAACATGAACAGGAACAAATGAAGGAAAACTATGAAAAGGAAGTGTTGACAACCCAAATAGAAAGTAGAGACCAGACCTTGCGGGATATCAGCCAGGAAATCCATGATAACATGGGACAACTGCTGAGCGTATCGCGGATCAATTTGAATATTCTCGAAAAAGAACTGGAAAAACACCCTTCCATAAATCGTATACGTGACACCAACCTGATATTGGCTGACGTGATCAAATATATCCGTATGCTTTCCAAAGGTCTGAACTCCGACATGCTGGCCAGCTATGGACTAAGAGAGTCCATCAAATTCGAACTGGATCGTATTTCTCAAACGGCCCTTATTGAATGCAAATTTGAAACGGAAGGTGATGATTTTCTAATCGACGCAAAAAAAGAAATCATTCTTTATCGCATGATTCAGGAAATCCTGAATAATATCCTAAAACATGCAGAGGCTTCTGAAATCCATATTCATATGAAATATACGGCATCTGCATTTATTCTGAACATAACCGATAATGGCAAAGGATTTAATCATGAGCAACTAGTAAATCTGTCGATAAATGATGCCGGATCCGGACTCCGGAACCTTCAGAAAAGAGCCCAATTGATTGGTGCCACTTTACAAATAAGTTCAGAACCTTCAAAGGGAACACGCATTTACATTGTTTTACCCAAACAACCTCAACATGCAACCACCTCTTAAAACCAAACATACAGTTGCTATTGCCGATGACCACCGGCTAATCGCAGAGTCACTTTCCTACCTGATTAATGACAGCCCGGAATTCAATGTTATACTCCTTGCAAACAATGGAAAATTATTGCTCGAAGCTTTAGAAAAATCCAGTGACTTGCCGGATATCTGTATTCTGGATATCAATATGCCGGTATTAAATGGAGTGGAAACCGCTCGTGAAATCAACAATCGTTTCCCCGACATCAAACTACTGGCACTTAGCATGAATGATGATGAAGCATCAGTAATACAAATGATCCGGGCAGGCTGCAGAGGATACTTACTGAAAGACTGCACACAAGCTGAATTGCACAGAGCCCTGTATGAAATCTTTACAAAAGGTTTTTATTATTCCGATTTTGTAACAGGTAAACTTGTTCATACTATTCACAAAGAAGAAAAAGCAACAGAGCCTGGCATCCGGTTAACTGAACGTGAAATGGAATTCATCCGCCATGCTGCCTCCGAAATGACCTACAAGGAAATTGCACTCACCATGAAGTTAAGTGAACGCACCATCGATGGGTACAGAGAAGCCCTTTTTGAAAAACTCCAGGTCAAAAGCAGGGTTGGTTTAGTTCTTTATGCCATACGTGCCGGATGGGTGCTGGCAAATTAGAATATTATTAGAACATTCTATTTTACAAGTTCTTTAAAGAATTTAAAAATACGGCAAAATAGATTTGCGGTATGAGACTCCTGACCGTATTGGTGATGTGCCTGAACCTTCCTTACCAATTATGCGCCCAAACAGAATCCGATTCTGTTAAAATTCAGAAAATCATCCTGGATAGCGTTTATATATCCGAAGTGGAATCCCCAAGACAAAAGCCCAAAGTGCTCCATGCAGAACCACTCTATATCGACCTCATCCGCGACCTTGGTGCCCGGAAGGGAGAAAAGGAATGGAATATTGGTCTTGGTATCACCGACAACAATAAATACGACTCCTATGCCGCATTGGTTGAATATGAATTTGCTCCGGTCGACCGGCTTGGCTTTGAGATTGAATTGCCTTTTAGTTTCTACTATCCGGCGAATGGAAATGATCGTAATTCAATTCCACAAAGCCGCCTGAACAGTTTAAAACTGGCAACTCAATATACATTACTCGTATCTGACCAGGCAAATACTTCGCTAGCAATCGGATACATTCATGAGTTCGAACTCCCTTCCTTTAATCAGTATGGTAAAAGCAATCTACTTGAGGGAAACATTTTTAATCCATTTTTGGTAGCAGCAAAACGCTGGGGAAGTAATTACCACACCCTCATTTATACAGGACCTGTTATTCACAAACCTCAGCATTATACTGCCAAAACATATTGGCAACTGAATAGCAACTTTCATTATATGATCAGCGGCACCCGAAATTTCATCGGACTCGAATTCAACAAAACCTTCCGGCAAAATGATTTTGATATGACTATCCGACCACAAATGCGGGTAGGCATCGCCGACAACTTCATGGTTGGAATTGTAACAGGCATCCCTATACGAAGAGAAAATGAACGGTTTAGTTCTTTCATCCGGCTGATTTACGAACCCGGACATAAAGCCGTACGAGCCCATCACCATCCGATTCCATAATCTTCCCCATGATTACTGGATCCACCCCAGAAACTACCATGTTTCCAATCAAACCAGATTGCATTGATAGGACCGGAAGTTCTTGGTTCAAAACGCAGGATATAGCCTTTGTCTCTTAATTCTTTTCGTATCCAATCAGGCGTACTGTTATGCAATAATAAATGGCCAGGCTTCGGCTTCCGATCCTTTCCTCCCAGCGATAACCAATATTGATAGGTATTGAAATTCGGAGCTTCCGCCGCTTCCTGAACATTCATGCCAAACTCAACCATATTCAAAAAAAATTGCAACAGGTTCTGATCCTGTGTATCCCCACCCTGTACTGCAAAAGATAAAAATGGCTTTCCTTCTTTCAAGGCAAGTGTTGGTGTGAGTGTTACTCTGGGGCGTTTCCCAGGAGCTACTACATTAAACGGATTCAATGATGCATCACAAACAAAACTTTGCATCCGCTGGCTCATGCCAACACCGGTTTCACCTGCAATACAAGCAGGTATCCATCCCCCACTGGGTGTTATCGATACCACCCATCCTTCTTTATCTGCAGCCTCCACACTGGTGGTGCCTCTCCATACCTGATCAAGGTACTCACGATCCGGCGCAGCAACTACTTCAGCTCCTGTAAACCCGGTCCATTTTTCTAATTCATTTTTAAATGGATTCACTTCACCCTGGTGCGGATAGGGATCACCCGGCACAATTGCCGGATCATTTTTTTCTGTGAGCAAAAACTTCAACCGTTCCCTCGCATATGACTCAGATAACATTCCTTTAATGGGCTCAGCAGGCGGAAAATAGGGGTCACCATAGTAAAAATCGCGATCCGCAAAAGAAAGATTCAATGCCTGATACACCGTATGAATATAACGAGCAGAATTATAGCCCATGGATTTAAGGTCCACCTGTTTCAGTAATTGTAAACTCTGCAACAACATCGGGCCCTGTGTCCATTGCGATAATTTGTACACTTCAATGCCTTTATAATTTACCTGCAATGGCTCCTCGATTAATACTTTCCAATTTGATAAATCCTGTTTGGTTATAAGTCCGCCCTGTTCCTTGCTGCCTCTTACAAACTCATCCGCAATATCTCCTTTGTAAAAGCGATCATAGGCTGCATAAATAGCCTCTTTCCTGTTCTTCCCCTTTTTTAGCGCCGCCTTCTCCGCTTCCACCATTTTTTGAAGCGTCTTTAATAAATCGGCTTGAACAAAGATTTCGCCGGCTTCCGGCGCTTCCCGCTCCTGCCCTTTATGCGGTAGAAATACTTTTGAAGAATAGGGCCACTCCTTAATTCTTTTTTTCTCCCGTTCAATACTGTTCGCTGTTTGTGCCTCAATAGGGTACCCTGCCGCCAGTTCCATGGCCGGTGCCAGCACTTCTGCAAGGCTCATCGTTCCGTATTCAGCCAGCATGGTACACAATCCACCAGGGGTACCGGGGGTAACCGCTGCCAACGGACCATACTCTGGAGGAAAATCATATCCTTTTGCTTTGAAAAACTCAGGTGTTGCTCCTGTTGGCGCTACTCCCAATGCATTTATTCCAATTACTTTTTTGAGTTTGGGATGATAGATCAGTGCCTGCGTTTCCCCTCCCCAACTTAAAACATCCCACATGGTACAGGTTGCCGCAAGCATAGCGCAGGCAGCATCTACTGCATTACCACCTTTTTGAAATACCGAGGCACCTGCCGTGGCCGCCAACGGCTTTCCAGTTATTGCCATCCAGTTTTTCCCATGTAATACGGGTTTCTGTGTAGGCTGCGCTACTAACCCTAACGGCAATACGAACAATATAAGAAGAGCATTTTTCATACAGCAATTTTTCAAAATGTGTTAACGAGCTTTAACAAATATACCTCTTAACTTATTCACATTTTTTTAGTTTGGAACAGTTTTGGGAAGACCACTTACAACAATAAAATATTGTTACTTATGAAAACAAGCGTATTACAATCCCTTCTTCTGGGAACAGGCCTTGCCTTTTTATTGGTGGCCTGCAGCCAGCAGGAGGATGCTAATCCCAATGATGCCCGCATCGAAATCAGACTCACCGATGCTCCCAATCACAACATCAAAGAGGTTTGGGTAGAAATTAAAGAGATTCAAATTAATATGGGTTCGGATTCCACCGGCTGGACTACCTTAACAGGTACCTATCCGGGAGTTTACAACCTGCTGGAACTTACCAATGGCAGAGATACC
>JALOMU010000371.1 GCA_025455285.1 Flavihumibacter sp. | reverse complement strand
TGGCGGTATGAAACTTTGTACCAACTCTGTAGATTGTTCGGTTCGTTCCCTTTGGAAAATGATGCAACTGGTGCTGGATGAGCTCTTGCAGCAGCTGACCCTCAGTGATCTATCCAATTCCGAATTGGAAGCTCAACGGATTATTTCGCGGGTATTTGCTCCAAAAGAGGTAGTTTAAACTGTACCACCAACTCACATCCTTTTCCGGGTGCGGTATTTATTTCTATCATTCCATTAAAGAGTGCAGCGCGGGTTTTCATATTCATGAGTCCTACCCCATTGCTTTTTTTGGCCTTGTCAAAACCTATACCATCATCTTTGATACGTAATTCCAGACTCCCGTTCCTGTTACCAAGATAGAAATGGATCGTATTTGCTTTTGCGTATTTCGTGATATTATTAAATTGTTCCTGGCAGATGCGGTAAACGCAAAGTTTGAAATTGTCTTCCATAAACCGTTCTTCCAACTCCGTCATGTTGTGGTAAATGGTAGTTCCAATACCGCTTGCTACATTTTCAAATAATTGAAGAAGGTTGTCTCTCAGGTGTCCTTCACTCAGTGTTGGCGGAATAAGAGAATGGGAGAGGGTCCTGATTTCATCAATGGCCGACTGGATCAGTTCATCCGATTTGCCCAGGTAAAGAGATTGTGAATCACTGGCTGTTTTACCAAGCCCCAGGTATAAGCGGGCACTGGCCAGTATCTGGTTGATATTGTCGTGCAATTCCCGGCCAATTTCCTGGCGCTCTGATTCCTGTGCTGAGATTACTGCATTGGTCATTTCTTTCTGAGCTCTGATTCGCTCCTCTTCCAATTGTCGTTCTAACATTACCCTTTCGGTAACATTATTGCCCAGGGCCATAATACAGGGCATTCCCATATAATCAATACGATGCGAAACAAACTCGATATATATTTTATCGCCCCATTTGCTTATTATCCGTGTAACATGAGTTTCTCTGAAATTTTTATCCAATAATGCTTTATTGACAAGCTCAAAAACCAGTTCATTTCTTTCAGCTAGTCCTACATTAAAAATGGATTTCCCTTTTAGATCTTCTCTTTTATAACCGGAGTGTTTTTCGGTTGATTCATTGATTTCAAGAATGGTGAAATCCTGCAGATTCCAGATGATGATTGCAGCAGGATTGTTTTCAAAGAGATAGCGGTATTGTTCTTCTGACTCTTTTAATATTCTTTCGGCTTCCTTTCGGGGCGTTATATCCTGTGTGGCACCAATAAAACGAACCGCTTTGCCTTGCTCATTTCGGATGATATATCCGCGGTCCAACAGGTAGATATAGTTGCCATCAGAGTTTAAGAAACGAAATTCAAGTTCAAATTGCTGGAAGGATGGGTTTTCTTTGAAATAATTTATTTGCCGCACTATTTCATCTCGCTCAGCAGGATGAATATGCGATACCCATTTTTCTTCTGAGCCGAATTCAAGCGGATCATAATCTGTTTTAAAAATTTTCTTCCAGCCTTCCGGATTCCGGTATACTACACCCGTCTGCAGGTTAAGGTCCCAAACCATATCATTGGTTGCCTGGCTTACTAAATCATATCGCTCGTTACTCTCCTGCAATGCCTGCAGGTTGTTCATACGTTCGATAGAGTAAAGGATGGTTTTCGATAGCAGTTTTTCGTCAAAATCGCCTTTGATCAGGTAATCCTGTGCACCGAGTGTAATCGCATCCAGGGCGGTATTCATATCCGATACACCAGAAAGAATAACAATCGGAGTGTAACCTGCGTTTTCCCGGATTGATGTAAAAGAGTTGATGCCAAAACTGTCGGGAAGGGATAGGTCAAGCAGAATAATATCAACCGCCTCCGACTTCAGGACTTCATGCGCCTGTTTGATGGACTCTGCTGTAAACAGTTCCCGGATTTTTATTCCGGAACTTAGTAAGAGTTCCTCCAGCAGAAACTGATCTCCGGGGTTATCCTCCACCATCAGGATCGTCAGTTCAGTTGAGTGTATCATGAAGTACCGGTTTAGCTATTAGGTAGTTGAGCTGTTTTCATCCAAAATGATTCCACCGACTGGATCACTTTCATAAAACTGGAATAATCAACAGGTTTGGTTATATAACAGTTGGCGTAGTGGGTATAGGCCTCGAGGATATCTCTTTCGGAAGCAGAAGTAGTTAACACGATTACCGGGAGGCTCCGTAATGCCGGATCCTGCTTAATCGTTCGTAATACTTCTTTACCATCCAATTTTGGGAGATTTATATCCAGTAAAACCAAATCTGGAACCTGGGCATTTATGTGAGGGCCGGTTTTAAATAAAAAATGGATGGCTTCCCTGCCGTCTCTGACAACCGAAATATCTTTTATTGCAGTAACATCGCGAAGTGCTTCACGGGTAAGTATTATATCTCCTTCATTGTCTTCTACCAGTAGAATGTGCAAGTCTTTCATATACTCAGGGTTTGTTTCAATAGGTTGGATCGTTAATGAATATAAAGATTTATTTCTTGATGGTAAAATAGAAGGTTGAGCCTTCGTTTTCTGTGGAATAAACCCAGATTTTTCCACTGTGCTGTTCTACAATTTTTTTACAGATGGCCAGGCCGATTCCAGTTCCGGAATATTCTGACATGTTGTGTAAGCGCTGGAAAATGACAAAAATCTTTTCAAAATAATCCGATTCAATGCCAATGCCATTGTCTTTTACTGCGAACTGCCAATAATTATTTTCTTCTTTGGCACTAATCATTATCTCAGGCGGTAACTCACTCCGATATTTAATGGCATTTCCGATCAGGTTTTGCAATAGTTGTACCAGTCCGGAAAAATTGCCTTTCGCTAACACCGGCATAGTGTCTATTTCGACAATAGCATGATTTTCGGCAATGGTTTCCTGCAAATTGGTAACAGCCTCATTAAGCACTTGTTTCATATCCACTTCTGTTAATTCCACTGCCTTGTTTTCCAGCCTCGAATAGGCCAGCAGGTCATTAATTAATTTTTTCATTCGTTCTGCACCGGAAACAGCATACTGGATGTATTGTCTGCCTGTTTCATCCAGTTTGTCCTTGTATCTTTTTTCCACCAATTGCAGAAAACTGCTTACCATTCGAAGTGGTTCCTGCAGATCGTGTGAAGCTATGAAAGCAAA
>JALOMU010000370.1 GCA_025455285.1 Flavihumibacter sp. | reverse complement strand
AGGTATTGCTCCGTGAAATTTTTAGCCATCGGATCATTTTTCTGCTTTTTCAGGGCATCTACCGCCTGTTTGGCTTTATTCGCATCATACTGTCCATTTTCATTGGTGAACTGCTGACGAAAATCGGCAGGAGGATTATCACCGAACAGAATATCGTTCAGTTCCTGGCTGCTTACTGCCAAGCCAAGTTTGTTGTATTCGGTTTCCAATACATTTTCTTCAATGAACTGATTCCATACCTGTTCCTGGATATTTTGCCGCATCATTTCATTGATGGGATAACCCTGCTGCTGGAATTGGTTTTCCTGGAGCTGTAATCTTTTCTGAAACTCGACCCACCAAAGATTCCACGACCCCGGGCGCCTGAAACAGAATCCATTAATAAAAAGCCAAGCAAACTCAAAGCGATGATGATAAATACAAGCCAGGCTGCCTTATCCCTGATGTTTTGAATGATCGACATGGTGCGATTTAATTATACTATTATATTATACTCAAAAAATGAGGAGCGAAAATAAGGAATTCCAACTTATGAACAAATTGTGGAAAAAGCCGGAAATACGCTTCAATTCTACCTTTCAGACCTATTGCGTTAGTTAGACCACAATGAATTGGCCGAAATACATTAAAAACTTAATGAATATTATTTTTTCAAATTGTTTCACGGGTTTTGTTGGTGATTTCTGATTAAACTCTATATCCAATCTCATTTTCATATAAAAATCTAGGGTCGTGAAACTTAAATTCACAGGCATTTGTGGATCTCTTTAAAAATTGGTGGATAAGCCGGGTTTTGCCCAATTTAAATCGGGGATAGATTTGGAATAAGTAAGCACAGGGGTAGAATTGCGTTGGGAGGAGTGGAACAAGTGCTGATTTATTCAATCTGAACTAACAGGAAGGTAGTAGTTTTGTTATACAGTGGTAGAGTAATCCACTGCTGTGAATAAGCAGGCAAAACAGCGATGATGAACCGAATTCAGTAGGTTTGTAGTAATAGGTTATTTTTTATAAAATATTATATATTATATACTATGGCAGTTATTAACATGGAAGAAGCGAGAAAAAATGTATCCCGTGTTGGCTTTCTCGATATTGAAATTGATCCCACGCTGGATTTGTTCCATGAGATTGAACGCCTCAAGAAAGAAAAGAATGCCATTCTCCTGGCGCATTATTACCAGGAGCCGGATATACAGGATGTTGCGGATTACATTGGGGATAGCCTGGGGCTGGCGCAGCAGGCTGAGAAGACAACAGCTGATATTATCGTTTTTGCCGGGGTTCATTTTATGGCCGAGACTGCTAAAATTTTAAATCCTACCAAGAAAGTTCTGTTGCCTGATTTAAACGCAGGTTGTTCATTGGCAGATTCAGCACCAGCCGATAGGTTTCGTGCATTTAAGGAACAGCACCCAAATCATATAGTAATTTCCTACATCAATTGTACAGCTGAGATAAAAGCGCTGAGTGACATCATTTGTACCAGTAGTAATGCGGAAAAGATCATTGAAAGTCTACCGGCTGATCAACCGATCATCTTTGCTCCTGATAAAAATTTAGGTGCGTATCTGAATAAGAAATCAGGAAGAAACATGGTTTTATGGGATGGCGCTTGTATGGTACATGAAATTTTTAGTTTGGAAAAAATTACCAAATTGAAAGTGCGTCATCCGGAAGCAAAGTTGATTGCTCATCCGGAATGTGAGGAACCCTTGCTTCTGATTGCTGATTTCATAGGAAGTACCACTCAGTTGTTGAAATATACCCAGCAGGATGCAGCATCTGCTTATATCGTTGCCACTGAAACAGGCATCCTGCATCAGATGCAAAAAGCTAGTCCGGGTAAAACCTTTATTCCTGCTCCTCCTGATAACAGTTGTGCGTGCAATGATTGTCCATATATGAAACTGAATACCCTGGAGAAATTGTATTTGTGTATGGAATATGAAACTCCTGAAATTCTGATGGATGAGCAATTACGGCTGGCTGCCAAAAAACCAATTGAGCGGATGCTGGAAATCAGCAAAGCTGCCGGATTAGGGGGCTAATTTTAAATTTAACAGCTTAATCCGCTGTTAATTAATATCTTTACATTTCTTATTCTCGTTGCCGCTATTGCGAATTCTTCTCCTACTCGTGCTGGTTGTTTCGTTTCTAAGACGCTACTGGCTTGAGTTAGCCTTCATTTTTTTATTTAAAAGTTTTATAGTGAGTTTTTCGCAATTAGCTATTTCAGGCTCTATTCAAAGAGCACTGAATGATTTAGGTTATACCAACCCCACCCCTATTCAGAGTAAAGCCATTCCAATAATTCGTCAACGCAAGGACCTGTTGGGTTGTGCCCAGACAGGTACTGGAAAAACAGCAGGATTTGCTATTCCGGTTCTGGAATTAATGGAAGAAGACAAGAAAAATGCCCGTACAGCCAGGGGCATCCAGGTCTTAGTTTTAACCCCTACCCGAGAATTGGCTATCCAGGTGTTGGAAAGTTTCAGGGATTATGGCAAATATCTTCCTTTCAGAAGTGTCGCTTTGTTTGGTGGTGTTTCACAAGTTCCGCAGGTTCAGGAATTGAATCGTGGAGTGGACATCCTTGTTGCCACGCCAGGACGCTTATTAGACTTGATACAGCAGGGTTTACTGTCATTGGATACCATCCGTTACTTTGTGCTGGATGAAGCCGACAGGATGCTGGATATGGGCTTTGTCCATGATGTTAAGCGGATCGTTCGGATGTTGCCGGTTAAACGACAAACATTATTCTTCTCGGCAACTATGCCCACTGAAATTAAAAAGTTGGCAGATAGTATGCTGGTTCAGCCTGAAACAGTTGCTGTTCACCCAGTTTCATCAACAACGGAACTGGTTCGCCAGGAAATATTGTTCCTGGATAAGGATTCTAAGAAAGATGTTTTGATTCCTATTCTAAAAGAAGAAGATACGGAGCGCGTTTTGATTTTTACCCGTACCAAATATGGAGCAGATAAATTATCCAAATTCCTGCACAAGTCAGGAATCAGTTCTGCTGCTATTCATGGAGATAAAACTCAGGGTGCAAGGCAACGGGCTTTGTCCGAATTTAAGGAAGGAAAAATTACTGCATTGGTAGCAACGGATATTGCTGCCCGTGGTATTGATATTGATGAACTAAGCTTTGTTGTCAATTTTGAAATTCCTAATATTCCCGAAACCTATGTGCACCGCATTGGTCGTACGGGTAGAGCAGGCCGTAATGGTTTTGCTTTATCTCTATGCGATTCTACTGAGCGCGCCTATTTGAAGGATATTGAGAAATTGATAGGAAAGAAAATTCCTGTCAGGAGAGCTGAATTGGTATAAACAGACATGATATTTTTAAGGCACTTAATAATATTAATATATTTTTTAATATTATTAAGTGCCTTTTCTTTTATCTACCCATATAAACCATCAGAATTTGTACATCACTTGGATTGATTCCACTGATTCTGCTGGCCTGGCCTAGGGTTCTGGGTTTTATTCTTTTTAGTTTTTCGCGGGCTTCATTACTAATAGCTGCAACTTTTGTATAATCAAAACTGTCAGGGATTTCCAGGTTTTCCATTTGATTCATTCTACCCACCAGTTCTTTTTCCTTTTCTATATAAACATCATATTTCAACTGGATCTCCGCTTGCTCGAGTGCATCATTTCTGAAGCTATTCAGATTTGATGCAAATCTTGGTACAGCTTTGACTAATTCTCCCAAACTAATAGTTGGACGAAGCAGAATTTGCGCTGCCTTTTGTTTTTGTACAATTGGTGCCGATTGAATGGATTCCAGGTAAGGATTAAGTTCAGTTGGTTCAAAGGAGAATTCCTGAAGTGTTTTTTTGACCTGTTCAGTTTGTTCTTTTTTCAATCGTACAGCATCCATTCTTTCCTGACTTGCTAGTCCCATTCTGTAGCTTGCCTCAGTAAGCCGTAAGTCAGCATTATCCTGGCGTAACAAGGTTCGGAATTCTGCCCGGCTTGTAAACATGCGGTAAGGTTCCTCTGTACCTTTTGATATAAGGTCATCAATCAGCACTCCAATATAGGCGTCGCTTCTTTTTAGAATGAACGGTTCCGCATTATTGATTTTAAGATGGGCATTGATACCTGCCATCAAACCCTGGCAGGCGGCTTCTTCATAG
>JALOMU010000369.1 GCA_025455285.1 Flavihumibacter sp. | reverse complement strand
GTGATTCGCATTGAGGACAATGGCATTGGAATGAGCAAGGAAAGTGTGAAGCGGATTTTCGAAAAATTCTACCGCGTTCATACCGGCAATCTGCACAATGTAAAAGGATTTGGACTCGGACTCAGTTATGTGAAAACCATTGTGGATGCCCACCAGGGTAAAATCAAAGTGGATAGCACCCTTGGAAAAGGAACCGCTTTCACCATCGAAATGCCCTATAGCAAAGAATCCTGATTATTGTTTACACCAGAGCAGTGAACCGTCGCCATAACTAAGGAAACGGAATTCATGATCAAGCGCATATTGATAGATTTTTTTCCAATCCTCTCCAACAACAGCAGCAATCAGCAATAATAATGTAGATTGAGGTTGGTGAAAATTTGTGATAAGTCCCTTTATCATACGGATAGTATAACCGGGTGTGATGAGGATTTGTGTTTTGCATATAAGACAATCCAATCGGCGGTTATCCATCCAGGTTAGTAAGGAATGTAAAGCTTCTTTTGCAGGCAACGACTTTTGCATCCATTCATCATACACTTCCCACTGGTTAATACTGAGTTCTCCGATTGTTGCCTCGGACATATAATGTGCCTTTACTCCCATCCAGTAAAGGGTTTCCAGTGTTCTGAGCGAAGTAGTTCCAACTGCTATCAGTTGATCAGCCTGTTGCTGAAGGTTTTTAATGGACTCCCGGCTAACATCAATGTACTCAGCATGCATATCATGCCCCTGCATGGTATCGGATTTTACCGGCTGAAAGGTTCCTGCACCAACGTGCAGGGTAACCATCTCTTTACGTATGTTCTTTTCAGTTAGTTGATCCAGAAGTGTTTGGGTAAAATGAAGTCCTGCCGTTGGTGCCGCTACAGATCCTTCTGTTTCTGCGTATACGGTTTGATACCGTTGTTCGTCGGTGCTGTCAGCAGCTCTTTTGATATAGGGCGGAATTGGTACTTTTCCGGCGAGGTGAAATACTTCTGCAAAACTAAGTGCGGGTTGGTTCCAGGTGAACCGGATCAGGTATTCACCGGATCGTTTTTCAGCGAGCCTGGCTTCCAGTTTCAGGCCGGATTCCGATTCCAGTTCCAATACCTGTCCATCTTTCCATTTGGCTGCTCCTCCAACCAGGCAAACCCAGTACACTTCCCCTTTCTGTACCATAGCGGTGGTAATATCAGGGTATCGTTTATCCGGCTCCAGGCAGAACAACTCCAGCGCTCCTCCTGTAGGTTTACGGAATGCAAGGCGGGCCTGTACAACCTTGGTGTTGTTGAATACCAGGGTGTACCCGGATGGGATGAGTGCCGGTAGTTCCCGATAGGTATATTCGGATATATTGCCAGCCTGATATACCAGGAGTTTCGAGGCATCCCTTTCTGCGAGTGGATACAAGGCGATCCGCTCCTCAGGTAGATGATACCGGAAAGCTTCTATTCGAATGAAACGGGGGTTTTCTGCAGTAGTCATGCGGGCGCAAATTTCAGCAAATTAGTCGAATATTCAGCTTATCCACAGCTATTCACATTCAATTCACAGCCTCCTCACGGGTTTACTCACATTTTCTGCGGAAACGTAGATCTACTAAGGGTTTGACGTAAATCCCCCATGTGGATAAAATAAAGCATCCAAATTTTCTCCCGTAAGTGGGAAAAAGTGTTATTTTGTGGTAATAAATGTCAAAATCAGGGCATATAAGAGTAAATGAAAGGTTTTCTGGGCGAATACGAAGCAACGCTGGACGCCAAAGGGCGCTTCCTCCTCCCGGCCGGGCTGAAAAAGCAACTGCCGGAGAACGCGATGCCATTCGTCATCAACCGTGGGTTTGAAAAATGCCTCACCTTATATCCCCAGGCAAGCTGGGAACCGATATATGCGCAGATCAGCAAGCTGAATGATTTTGACCCCAAAGTACGGGAATTCAGAAGGTTTTTCATGAACGGGGCCACAGAGGTGGAGCCCGATACAGCCGGAAGGTTGCTATTGCCTCCCAATCTGAAAGAGTATGCAGGACTGAACAAAGACATCGTACTGGTGTCAGCGGTCGACAAAATTGAGATTTGGGACAGTGCGACCTATAAGAAGTTCTTTGAATCGTTTTCAGCTGATAGTTTCAGCAGCCTGGCACAACAGGTGATGGGTGGTGGAAACGGAAACGGGATTTGATATGCAGGAGGAAGCTTACCATATACCGGTACTGCTTGCTGAATGCCTGGACGCCCTGCAGATTGATCCGGCCGGTACCTATGTGGATTGCACCTTCGGTGGCGGTGGGCATTCCAAAGCCATACTTGGAAAACTGGGTCCGGAAGGCCGATTGGTCGCCTTTGACCAGGATGCGGATGCTGCACAAAACCTGCCGGATGATCCGAGGGTCTTGTTTGTGCCACATAATTTCAGGCACCTGCAACGTTTTCTGCGCCTCCATAAAATTAGCAGTGTGAATGGCGTGCTGGCGGATCTGGGGGTGAGCAGTCACCAGTTTGATGAAGCGGAACGTGGTTTTTCCATTCGCTTTGATGCTGATCTGGACATGCGCATGGATGCCCGTTCTGAGCGAACAGCTGGGCAGGTTCTGCAAACCTACTCTGAACAGCAACTGCATAAATTATTTGAGCAGTATGGAGAAGTAACGAATGCCAAAACGCTAGCGAAAACCATCGTTGCTCTCAGAACAACGATGCCGATGCAAACCATTCAGCAGTTCAAAGCTGCTATTCAGGGTGTGGTGAAAGGAAATCCAAATAAATACCTCGCGCAGGTTTTCCAGGCGTTGCGGATTGAAGTAAATGATGAGATGGGTGCGCTGAAAGAATTATTGGAGCAATTGCCTGAAGTATTGGTTCACGGGGGGAGAGCGGCAATCATCACCTTTCATTCCCTGGAAGATCGACTCGTGAAACAGTTTTTCAAACAGGGAAGTTTTGAACCGGAGGAAGATCATCCCTTTGAAAACAAAAAGCAGGTAAGTCTGCTGAAAGTGATAACGAAAAAGCCCATTGTACCAACAATGGAAGAACAAAAAAGAAACAGCCGCTCCCGGAGTGCAAAACTCAGGGTGTCAGAACGAATATAAAGACGGTCTATATCGTAGTAGTGAAATGTTAATGTCCTATTGATCAACCAGCCAGTCGTATGAAAAAACAAAACGACAAAAAAGAAAAAAG
>JALOMU010000368.1 GCA_025455285.1 Flavihumibacter sp. | reverse complement strand
AGAGATGCCCGATATTTTGAATAACCCGGTTTTTAATATAGGCATCTTTCAACAGGGTCCGGTAGATGGAAAGTGCTTCTTCATAATTTCCCAATGCCGACTCACAGAAGGCGATGTTATTGGAGAATCCATCAAAGGTCTCCCGGTATTCAGGAGCAGCCGGATCCAGCAACATCCTGGCTTTCTCAAAATAATTGGCTGCCTGCTGGAAATTGGAACTTTGAAAATACAAAGCACCCAGGGAGTTATAGAGCACATCCTGATCGGGGTAATCAGCATGATTCAAAGCTAATCGTGCTGCCTGCTCCAGGTAATAACGGGCACTGTCAATAGTGTAGATATAGTAAAAATTGGAACCCAGGTGCAAACTGGCCTGATAAAACAACAGGCTATCAGAACCATAACTGCGGAACCAGTCCATTGCCCGATGATACTCTTTCTGTGCATTGGCATATTCACGTTGTCCCTGGAAGATATTCCCCCTCTTGATGATGGCATCACCGGTTTTTACATTGCGCGGTTCAGTTGGAAGGAACAACTGAATCGCCTTTTCGTAGGCAGCCAATGCGATACTATCAGTAGTGCCGGTAGGATTTTCTGCTGCATAGTTTTTTTCGGCTTGCTGGTACCAGTAAGCAGGCTCAGCTGCCTGCTGATTCGTCTGGGAAAAACCCTTCCAGATCAGCAACAACAACAGGACACCAAACAACTGGAAACTTCTTGGCATGTTTCTTTGGAGTCCCGAAACTACAAAATCTCCCGGCTTAGCGGCCTACCAGGATAATGATGGGGGGTCTTTTAGGGCGACTCGTAATATCGCGGGCCAGGCGCATCAGGTCTTCACTCCTGTTAAAACCGGTTGT
The DNA here is from genome assembly GCA_025455285.1 of Flavihumibacter sp. GTDB lineage: Bacteria > Bacteroidota > Bacteroidia > Chitinophagales > Chitinophagaceae > Flavihumibacter. The sequence continues at coordinate 2,305 of JALOMU010000368.1, read as the reverse complement.
GGCCATCAGGGAAGCCTGAATAAAGCGATCCCGATTCCGCATCAGTACATCCCGCGCCTGTGCATCCCTGTTACCCAGTTCTGCCCGCAGACTCGCAGGGATATCAGCAGCTGTATTGAAATAATAAAAGCGTACGGTAATTGCCTGCAGGTTTCGGTTACTGGCATCCGTTATACGATAGAAGAATTCAAAATCGCGGGTGGTTCCATTGGTCGGATTGTTACCCAGGAACCCATCTGCAAAACTGCCTGCCAGGTCGATCACACCATTGTCCACATCTACCTTACAACCATCTCCATTTACTCCGGGCAGATCATCATCACCATCATCGTCTGTATCTTTTTCATCAAACTCACAATCGTCGTCGTCATCATCCGGGTTCGTGGGATCATCATCGTCGTCGTCATCGTCATCATCATCGGCACAGGGTAAAACGGCTGTTGGATCCGCATTGTAAATTGGCGTTGCAAATAAGAGGCCGGCGGTTGAAAGATTGTAAATACTATCCCGGTAATCAATACCCGAAACAACCAGTTTGGCGCTATCCAACACGGTTTCCTGATCGTCGCTGATATAAAATATTTTATAGCGGATACCACCTTCACTTGCGGTGATATTAATGCGACCGGTAAGACTATCAATTACCAATCCCAATGGAATGGCTTTAAAATAGCCGGTTTCCGCAGGCCTGGTAACAGGATCGGTGGACTGCGCAATACCTGGCACTTTGAAATACAGGGAATCACTGTAAGTGAGCCTGATTTTGGGCAGGGTATCATCTGCTCTGTTACAAGCCAGTCCGTATACTACAAGTAGTAAAATGAATAGTATTCTATACATAATCTTGGGTCCCTCAGCTTCGTTGCCGCAAAGTTGATAAATGTAACCAATATCTTTGCCAAATGCGAATTGATATCCTGTCGGTAGTACCGGAATTGCTGGAAAGTCCGTTGAATCACTCCATCATGAAAAGGGCTCAAACAAAGGGCATCCTTGAGGTTGTGGTGCATCACCTGCGCCAGTGGGCAGTGAATGAATACGGACAAGTGGATGATTATCAATATGGTGGAGGAGCCGGAATGGTGATGATGTGCGAACCCCTGGCCAAAGCGATAGAACAATTAAAAGCCGAACGCCCCTATGAACAGGTAATTTATATGACCCCGGATGGTGAACGTTTTTCTCAAAAAATCGCCAACCGCCTTTCCCTGATGGGCAACCTGATTATTATCTGCGGACATTATAAAGGCATCGACCAGCGGATCCGGGATCATTTTGTAACCATGGAAATTTCCATCGGCGATTATGTACTCAGTGGTGGAGAGCTGGCCGCGGCTGTTTTGGTAGATGCTGTTGGAAGATTGCTTCCCGGGGTGCTGAACGATGAAACCTCCGCCCTCACAGATTCCTTCCAGGATAACCTGCTGGCGCCACCTGTATATACAAGACCAGCAGATTTCAGGGGATGGAAAGTACCTGATATCCTGCTTAGCGGCGACCTGAAAAAAGTAGATGAATGGCGCTATGAACAAGCTGTTCAACGAACCGAAGAAAGAAGACCCGATTTGCTGGACAACTGATTATTGTCCGCGGTATTTCATATGCAGTAGTGGATACGGTTTGCCCATGCCATCCAACGGAGAGCGACCCACCACTTCAAATCCCATTTTCTGGTAAAAGCCTACCGCCTGTGCGTTCTGTTCATTCACATCCAGCTCGTATGCCTGCAATTGTTCCAATGCGATTTGCAGCAATCGTTTGCCACATCCCTTACCCCTGCTGGCAGGATCCACAAACAACATTTCAATCTTGCCATCCAGTACGCCGAGAAATCCATGAAAACGCCCGGATGCATCCTGTAAAGCATGCAAATCCACTGATGCGAGGAATTGATCCCGCACCAGTGGTTTAAAATATTGAATGTCTGATTCCGGTAAGAAATCATGCGTAGCTCTTACAGAAGCTTCCCAAAGTTCCGTCAGCGCTTCATAATCTGTTGAAACCGGTTTAACCAATTGCAGCTCTTCCATAGTTAGAGATTTGCAGCCAATATGGCCGGGTACTTTTTATGCGTATGCAAGACCAGCTCTCCGAATAAGGTATTCGCCCAGGCAAACCACTTACGCGTGAATTTGGTGGCATCATCTTTATGGAAAGCTTCATGCATAAAACCGGTATCCGCATGTGTTGCTTTCAACATCTGCAAGCATTTTTTCACTTCGGCAGGATCATTAGAAGTGATTCCGCGCATGATGATACTCATCGGCCAGATGGTATAATTCCCGCCATGCGGACCACCAATTCC
>JALOMU010000367.1 GCA_025455285.1 Flavihumibacter sp. | reverse complement strand
CATGGTATTAGCAGTATACATACCGCCGCAGGCACCGGCACCCGGACAAGCATGCTGCACAATTCCTTTGAAATCCGCTTCCGATAACTGGCCGGCGATTTTTTGTCCCAACGCTTCAAAGGCAGATACAATATTCAGGTCCTGTCCTTTATAATGTCCCGGTGCAATAGTACCACCATACACCATAATAGACGGACGATTCAATCGTCCCATTGCAATGATGGAACCCGGCATATTTTTATCACAACCCGGAACGGTAATCAGGCCATCATAATACTGTGCACCACATACCGCTTCAATGGAGTCTGCAATGATATCCCGGCTTACCAATGAATAGCGCATGCCATCTGTTCCATTACTCATGCCGTCACTTACGCCAATAGTGTTGAAAATAAGTCCGACCAGGTTCTCCTGCCAGATACTTTCTTTGATAATCTTTGACAGATCATTCAGGTGCATGTTGCAGGTATTGCCATCGTAACCCATACTGGCTACGCCCACCTGTGCTTTCGCGAGATCTTCATCTGTTAGTCCGATTCCGTACAACATTGCCTGGGCGGCAGGTTGTGTTGGGTCCTGTGTGATTGTTCTGGAGTACTTGTTTAACACGTGCGACATGAGCAAACTGTTGTTTAAAATATTGTTGGTTGTTTTAGGAAAAAAAAACGATCCGCCTTTTTGGAGGCGGATCGTTTGCAATGCTTTTATGAAACCAGATTACATACTGTTACCACCTCCTGTTATGACAGGAATAATCACCACCACCACAATAATGACTGCAGTGAAAAGGCGAATAATAGATGTAATAGTAACGTTGTTCATCGGTTCAATGATAAACAAATGTACTAACTACATCCAAACTAAAAAAAGAACTGTTGATTATTTTATTAAATAATCGTTGACTTCCGCAATTCAATGTTCTCGGGGTGCAGCTCGGTTGGGATCTTGTCCTGTACCAGGTCTGCCACGAGTTCACCAATAGTGGAAGTGAAATAAAAATTCATCGGGTCAATGTCTTTTGTTACAAAACCATTGTCCAGAGTCCATTGTACTGCTAACCTCACTTTTGTTGCTTCTTCCTTCAATCCAAAATGTTCCAGCATCATCGCTGCCGATAGGATCGAACCCAATGGGTTGGCAATATCTTTTCCGGCTGCAGCGGGATAAGAACCATGAATCGGTTCAAACAAAGCACCACCATTTCCAATGGAAGCAGAGGGCAATAGTCCCAATGAGCCGGTTAATACACTGGCTTCATCACTCAGGATATCACCAAACATGTTTTCTGTAAGGATCACATCAAATTGCGCCGGATTCAAAATGAGCTGCATGGCAGCATTGTCAACAAAAAGAAAATCGACGGATACATCCGGGTACTGTGCTTGCATTTCACGCACCAGCTTTCTCCAGAGTCTTGAGGTTTCCAGGACATTGGCCTTATCTACCAGGGTTAATTTCTTTTTACGCTGGCGGGCTGCCTGAAATGCGAGATGGGCGATCCGTTCGATTTCATTCTTCGTGTAGACGCAATCATCAGAGGCCATATTGCCATCGGCTGACAATGTCTTGTTTCCAAAATAAATACCGCCGGTTAACTCACGATAGATAATAAAATCTACTCCCTCCAGAATCTTTGCTTTGACTGGAGTTAAATGCTGTAGCGCAGCATAGGTAGTAACCGGACGTATATTGGCGAAAAGTTGTAAGGATTTACGCAGTTTTAGTAAGCCCTGTTCCGGACGTACTTTGGCATCGGGATCATTATCGTATTTGGGATGCCCAATGGCTCCGAATAAAATAGCATCGCTGTTCAGGCATAATTCAATGGTAGCATCGGGTAATGGATCTCCTGTTTTATCAATGGCATCTGCCCCCATCAAACCATATTCATAATGAAAATGATGATGAAATTGGGTAGCAACGGCATTTAATACATGAATGGCCTGCCGGGTTACTTCCGGACCTATTCCATCACCTGTTATAACAGCTATTTTCTTTTCCATAGTGGGTTGCAGTTTAAGAAACGGCAAGCGTGTGTGCTTTAGCCAAGGTATTCAGATCCTCATCACTTACTTCTTTTTTCGTGTCAGCTATTTCCAGGAAACGTGCATAGAGTTCATCGATATCATTGCGATTGAACTGGTGGCCGAGTTTCTGAAAGCGATAGGCCAGGGCACTGCGACCGCTCCGGGCAGTCAATACAATTTTGGAGCTGTCCGCGCCTACTTCTTCCGGTGCAATAATTTCATAGGTAGTGGTATCCTTTAGGAACCCGTCCTGGTGGATACCGGAAGAATGAGAGAATGCATTCGCACCTACAATGGCTTTGTTAGGCTGAACCGGCATGCGCATGGTATCTGCAACTTTACGACTCATCGGATTGAGTTGGGTAGCATTGATACCGGTATAAAAACCCAGACTGCTGTGTTGTTTGATGATCATTACCACTTCTTCGAGAGAGGTATTTCCTGCTCTTTCACCGAGACCGTTAATAGTACATTCGATCTGGCGGGCTCCGGCAATAACACCTGCAATGGAATTGGCAGTGGCAAGACCCAGGTCGTTATGGCAATGACAACTAAGTACAGCCTTATCTACGTTGGGAACATTATTGATCAGGTAAGCAATCTTCTCTCCGTATTGGTGAGGAAGGCAATAACCTGTTGTATCAGGAATATTAACGGTAGTAGCTCCTGCAGCAATCACTGCTTCTACCACACGGGCCAGGTACTCATTATCAGTTCTACCGGCATCTTCTGCATAAAATTCAACATCATCGGTAAAATTGCGGGCCCATTTTACGCACTGGATGGCACGTTGCAGGATATCTTCCCGGTTGCTGTTGAATTTGGATTTGATATGAAAATCAGAAGTGCCAATACCTGTATGGATTCTTTTGCGGGCGGCGGGTTTCAAAGCTTCTGCAGCTACTTCAATATCTTTCAGCACAGCGCGACTCAATCCGCAAACTACTGTTTTCTTCAGCAGGCGGGCGATTTCATGAACCGCGTCGAAATCTCCGGGGGAAGAAATCGGGAAACCAGCTTCAAGTATGTCCACGCCCATGGCTTCCAGTTGGAGGGCCAGCTCAATTTTTTCAGCTTTATTGAGTTTGCATCCGGGAACCTGTTCGCCATCTCGAAGGGTGGTGTCGAAAATGAAGATTTTTTGA
>JALOMU010000366.1 GCA_025455285.1 Flavihumibacter sp. | reverse complement strand
TTTTACCATATTCGGCTTTGAATTCTTCAAATTCTGAATCATCTACCAGGACCGTAATAAGATCCCGCATGTCATAAGGCTTGCTGTTGTTTTCTGCCATTATGTTATAGATTTCTTCGGGTACTTTTTTGGGTGCTTTGGGTTGGGTGCGATTGAAGCCTGCCTGTTGCGGTTCCGCCAGTTTGCTCATAATTTTTTTGATATGATCAAGGCACTCTTTTTCTGTCGGAAATTTGTAATCCGCTATTCCGGATAGCGCGTTGTGCGTTTCAGCGCCACCCAGGGTTTCAGCATCGATATCTTCTCCAATGGCAGCCTTTACCAGGTAGGGACCGGCCAGGAATATAGAGCCGTTGCCTTCCACCATCAGCGTTTCATCACTCATTATTGGGAGGTAGGCGCCACCTGCCACACAAGGCCCCATAACGGCTGCGATCTGTGTAATACCCTTCGCACTCATGCGGGCATTGTTGCGGAAGATGCGGCCAAAATGTTCCTTATCCGGGAAGATCTCATCCTGCATGGGTAGGAATACACCGGCACTATCTACCAGGTAGATCACAGGCAAGTGATTTTCCATGGCGATTTCCTGCATCCGAAGGTTTTTTTTCCCGGTAATAGGAAACCAGGCTCCGGCTTTTACTGTCTGGTCGTTAGCCAGAATAACACATTGTCTGCCGCTCACGTAACCGATACCGGCAACTGTTCCACCTGCGGGGCATCCACCCTGTTCCTCGTACATACCATATCCTGCAAAACTTCCGATTTCCAGGAATTCTGTTCCGCCATCAATCAGGTAATCGATCCGTTCTCTTGGAGTCAACTTGTTTTTTTCGTGTTGTTTCTCAATGGATTTTTTGCCTCCGCCGACAAAGATTTTTTCGCGGCGTTTCTTCAGATCACTGAGTAAGAGCTTCAGCGCGTCTTCATTACGGTTCTTTTCGATATTCATGGCAGGCATTTTTGAATTTTCTTTTTGCGTTGAACATTCTATTATTGCGAATAGTTGTAACAACATGCAGGAAAGAATGGAGCAAAGATACCGGTATACTGGTTTATACCTTCTGGCAGGCACAGCTTTATTCATTAAGCTGGTGTCTATTTTTCCTGATTTGGTGGAAAAATATTATTCAGTTGGAGTTTACCCGGTGATCTCCAGGGTACAACGATTTTTATTTGGATGGATGCCACTCAGTTTCGGTGACCTGCTCTACGCGATAGCAACTATCGGACTAGTATATGCGCTGGTAAAACTTATCCGGGCATTGGTGCAAAAACGGATCGATCTGAACTGGTTGCTTCGGGCAGGCGTAAAAGTAATGCGGGTCTGGCTGTGGATCTATATTCTGTTCAATTTGTTATGGGGATTGAATTACAACAGGGTAGGTATTGCCCGCCAGGCAGGTATCCGGCCGGGGCAATATACAACTGCTGAATTGGATAGCCTGGTGCAGGTTTTATCAAGTAGGATGGAAGCCAACCGTACGATATCGCTTCCCGAACGTCAACCCCTCCGGCATAAAAGAACCCTTTTTACAAGGGCTTTCAGTGCTTATCAGCAACCAGGTAAACCTGCTGTCTTTTTAAAATACGGTGGCCAAAGTGTTAAGCCCTCCCTATACAGTTACCTGGGTAATTACCTGGGATTTACGGGGTATTATAATCCGTTTACCGGAGAGGCGCAGGTGAATACCACGGTTCCGGTATTTGTTCAGCCCTTTACCACCTGCCATGAAATCGGGCACCAGCTTGGATATGCCAGGGAAAACGAAGCTAATATGGCAGGCTTTCTGACGGCGAGTAAAAGTGAAAGTCCGGCTTTCCGCTATTCCGCTTATTTTGATCTCTACCTATATGCGATCCGGGATTTGAACCTTCGGGATTCAGCACTTGCACAGAAGCGCATGAACCAGTTGCCAGCCGGCGTGAAGGAAGATATTATCGCTTTGCGAAAATTCAACCAGGAGCATGTTGGATTACTGGAGCCTTTGGTTAGAACCTTGTATGCGCAGTATTTACGAGCCAATCAACAGCCATCCGGATTATTGAGTTATAACCAGGTGGTAGCACTGGTAATCGCCTATAGCAGAAAATATGGATGGGAAAGACTCTGAACTCAGAATTTATTCTTCCACATCATACTCTCGATGGGCTTGTCTGGCTGACCGCTGTATTTCGCATTTTTCTTCTGGTTGTAGGCTACTTCAATAGGTCCTTCTACCGGGAAATAGATCAACTGCCCAATCGGCATGCCCTTGTACACTTTAACCGGTTGTTTTACAGAAATTTCGAGGGTCCAGTTGCCGCAGAAACCAACATCGCCCTTGCCTGCTGTGGCATGGATGTCGATGCCAAGGCGACCTGTAGAGGATTTTCCTTCGAGGAAGGGGACATGCGCATGGGTTTCGGTATATTCCTCTGTTACGCCGAGGTAAAAAATATGAGGATATAACACGAACCCTTCTTCGGGGATTTCAAAGTATTCAATCTGGTTATGCTTTTTGGCATCCAGGATATGTTCCTTATAGGTGGCGAGCCATTTGCCCAGGTGAACATCGTAGGAATTGCTTCCAAGGCATTCGCGGTTATAGGGCTCAATTTTAATGGTGCCTTTTTCGATTTCTTCCAGTATGCGCGTATCCGACAAAATCATGTGCTTGGCTTAATTTATATTTGTTGCGGGGTACTGTTTAAGTGCCGCTGCAATGTTAGTGTCTTAATTTCAACCTTGGCCTTATTTTATCAACATAATATCAACCAAACAACGCGACTCGCGATTTGGCGCATTGAAGAACCGGAGGAATTCTTTCTCTCCAGCGTACCCCTGCACCAGGATGTGACCCATCCCTACAAGCGGCTGCAGCACCTGGCAGGCAGGTATTTATTACCTGTATTGTTTGATGATTTTCCATTGGAAGAGATCCTGGTAGCCGACACCCGGAAACCCTATTTGCCAGGGGAAAAATATCATTTTTCCATCTCGCATTGCGGCAATTATGCGGCGGCAATTGCCAGCAGCACGAACCGGGTGGGGATCGATATTGAGCTGGTAACGCCCCGGATTGAACGGATATCACCCAAGTTCTTATCAGAGGAGGAGAAAACGTACCTGGCTCAATGGGAATTATTTGATCAATTGCAATTAGAAATGACTACCGTGATCTGGAGTGCAAAAGAAGCG
>JALOMU010000365.1 GCA_025455285.1 Flavihumibacter sp. | reverse complement strand
AAAAACCGGCATTAAGGAATCATTACCGGAATATTACCGTAACATCAACTGTAATCAGGGAAGGCTTTGGATAAAGGCACTAAGGGATTCTTCCGGGGTTAGTTGCAATTTCTTTTTGACTCTATACCGAACAACCCGGAGGCTATCGGTGGTAATGCCCAGCAATTTGGCGGTATCTGCAGATGAGATATTCATCTTCACCAGGGCAAGCAATCGCATTTCATTTGGGGTAAGACTGGGGAATTGCTGTTGTAACCCTGATAGCAGGGTTGGGTGTACCTTGTCAAAAATCAGGCGAAAGTCTTCCCAATAATTATCCTGGGAAAAACTGATTGTAATTTTTTGAAGAAGCTGTCGCAACGCTTTTTTTTGATCCCTTTTATCATCTTTGAGCAGCTCCTGCAAACCCGACCGCACCTCTTCCAATACTTCATTTTTCTGCATGAGGTGAAGAATATGGGAGGACAGTTCCTGGCTTTTGATATCCAATTGTTGTTTCAGCGAAGTTTCCTCCAGTTGCTGCCTTTTTAATTCGGACTCCATTAAACCCTTTTCTGTCTGAAAGAGCTGCTGATTCCGTTCATTTAGCAATTGTTCGTTTCGAATTTTCATTTTCTGGCGGTTATACGCCAGGAATGCCACTACAGCAATCAACACCACTACAGCCAGGGAAGCAGTGAGCAAAAGCAGATTGAGCCGGCGATCCGCCTGCAGGCGTTCAATCTGGGAATTTTTCTTATCCGTTTCGTGAATCGTTTGCAATAAACCAAGCTGGTTTGCATTTTCACGGGTGTAAATGGTTTGGATCAGCTGCCGGCTTTTTTCCAGGTAGACATAGGCGCTATCATATTGGTTCAGTGCTGCGAAATTCTGTGCAATATCGCGATAGGCACTTTGCAGTTGATACTTTTCTTCAGTTTGCAATGCCAGTTCAGCAGCCTGGCGGGCAAAGAGCATACCACGGGAAGGATTGCCGTTTTTGCTAAAAACATCACCCAGGTTATTGATTACTTCAATCTGTTCCAGAATTTTTCCACTGGATCGATAGCCTTCCAGGGAACGGGTAAAATACTGGTAGGCAGAATCGAACTGTTGTTTGTCTTCGAAAATAGAACCGAGGTGTTCATAAATTTTTGCCAGAATAGCCGTATCACCAGACCGCTGTGCTTCTTTTAATGCAAGCCGTTGAAAATAATAGGCAGAATCATACTTCAGCTCTTTTTCATAGAGATGTCCTACCTGTCCATAGGTTTCTGCGAGTCCGGCTGTATTTCCTGATTTAGTATAGAGTTCCAGTGCTTCCTGGAATTGCTTCCAGGCAAGTTCTGGTTGTTGATTGTAATAGTAAAGGGTTCCTAATCTGTTGAGATTGGAAGCCAGCGGATCTGTACTGGAGAGGTCCCTGTAAATTTTATCAGCATTCAACAAATATTGTAGTGCGCCTGAATAATTACCCAGGTGATAGTATAACTGTCCCATTTCCTGCAGGCAATTGGCTTCCCCCAGAGGGTCTTCCAATCGTCTGAATTGTTCCAGTTTAGTGCGTAATTGGGTAAAACCGGTATCACTAGCAGGCTGGGCATAACTGACAGGATTCCATGAAAGGAATAAAAAAATTAATGTAAAGGGGTAAAAAACAATTCGATTCATGGTTATTCATTCAGCCTACCTGCAAAACTCACCGGCATTCATGAAATAAAATCCAGTAATCGGAATTGGAAACAATAAATTAATATTGATAGTAGTTCATTACATCTGAATTTCTACATCTCCACCAACAGGATAGGCCTGGCAGCATAAGAAACGACCTGCATTCACTTCATCTTCCATCAGCACTTCATTATAGGCCATCCATACCTTCCCCTTGGTGCAGGTAGCAACACAACTACCGCATCTTCCGGATTCGCAGCTATAAGGTACGGGAATACCGGCGGCTTTGGCTGCCATCAGTATGGTAAAAGGATATTGAACTTTTAAGCTCTGCTTTTGATCCCTGAAATCAAAATGCACCATATGTGAATCAGTATCAGGCGGAACCGGTTTTTGCAAACGCGGCAGGGTACTGAATTGCTCCTTATGAAGCTGCTGGATTTTTATGTCTTCACTTAATAAGGTTAGTTGAACCATCTGCATATAATCCCAGGGACCACAAACATAAAATTGAAGCAGGGCTTTTTCTGACTTACGGTATTGCTCAAGCAGTTGAGGAAGCAACCATTTACCAAGGCGACTATTGTAAACATCAAAGAGATTACTAAAAAGGAAACGAATATCGAACCGGAATTTGAATCGTTCTTTTAATTCAAGCAGTTCATCATAAAAAATAGTAGAATCCTGATCGCGGTTACTATAGATCAGTACAATTCGACAGGAGGAAGTATACAACAAGGTTTTGATGAGGGAATAGCAGGGAGTAATCCCGCTACCCGCAGCAAAGAAAAAAAATTGTTGTACTGGGTTGATTTGTTTTGGAATTGTGAACAAACCGCTTACAGCACTAGCCTGCAACTGGTCTCCAGGCCGGGATTTTTCTACCAGCTTTCTTGAGAATTCTCCATTGGTGATTTTTTTGATCGTAATGGTTGGTGGATCAACGGCTGCTGGTGAGGAAGAAAATGAATAACTTCTTCTCTTTTCACCAAATGGTGTTGTGAAAATAAGTGTGATAAATTGTCCCGGTTCGTAAACTATGGGAGTTCCATCTGCCCTGGCAATTGAAAGACTCACTGTATCCCTTGTTTCCTGAATTCTTTTTTGTATGATGAGTTCCATGAAATCATTACCTGTTATCTGTATACAAGAATACAAAAATAAACAGGGTAAAGTTTAATAACTGTGATGTATAAACGAACTAAAAGATCAGTTTTGGGAAGCTCTCCCGGTTAGTATTTCATTTGTAAAACACCTCATTTTGGGGTGGCTGAGATATCGTTCTGATAACTCCGAAAAGAGATTAAAACCCCAGTAAAAAGCCTGCACAGGAGTCCAAAGAAAGGTACTATCCCAGGAGGAGGGAGCGGCAAATTTTCAAAAAAACAGTTCCTTCCCTAGGGGAAATGACCAATTTTTGGTGTTTCCCCGGGGGAAAAGGCCCAAAAAAGGGGCGTTTTCCCCAAAATAGAGGGTAACTTATTAACACCCGAAGGAGAACTGGTAACAATCTGCTTTTAATGCCTAAATTGT
>JALOMU010000364.1 GCA_025455285.1 Flavihumibacter sp. | reverse complement strand
CTAACATATGTCACAAGAAGATCTGAAATCAAACGACAGGGGAGGATTTAACCGGATGAGGCCGAGAATGGATGGAGGTGGAAATGATCCGCGCCGGGGTCCCCGTTTTAATATTTACTGGGTGTGGGGCGCGCTGGCGGTAATCCTGCTTGGATTTAACCTGTTCAGTTCCTTTACTCCGGACGCCAAACGCATCAACTTTGATGTGTTCAAGGAAATGCTGGCTAAAGGTGATGTTGCCAAAATTGAATTGATCAGCAATAAAAACCTGGTTCGTGTTTATATTAAACCCGACAGCCTTTCCAAGCCTTTCTACAAGGAAAAATTACCGAAAGGTTTTAATGCTACGCTTAGCGATAAAGCTCCTCAATTCGAATTTACCATTGCTAAACCGGAAATCTTTACCGACGACCTACGAGATTTTTATACAAAAAACCCGCAGGTGAATGAAGTGCCCCGATACGATGAAACAGAGGGGGACTGGCTTGCGCCTATCTTCCAGTTTGTTTTGCCGATTTTCATAATCGTGCTTATCTGGGTACTCCTGATGCGAAAAATGGGCGGTGGCGCCGGTGGCGGTGCTGGTCCGGGTGGTATTTTCAACATTGGAAAATCCAAGGCCCAGCTGTTTGATAAAGGCACCAAAGTAAACATTACATTCAACGATGTTGCCGGCCTCGATGAAGCTAAGGTGGAAGTGATGGAGATCGTTGATTTCCTGAAAAATCCAAAAAAATATACCAACCTGGGTGGAAAGATACCTAAAGGTGCATTGCTGGTAGGCCCTCCGGGAACCGGTAAAACTTTGCTTGCCAAAGCCATGGCGGGTGAAGCGCAGGTGCCATTCTTCAGTTTGAGTGGTTCAGATTTCGTCGAAATGTTTGTGGGTGTGGGTGCCAGCCGGGTACGCGACCTGTTCAAGCAGGCCCGTGAAAAAGCACCCTGTATCATTTTCATTGATGAGATTGATGCCATTGGCCGCGCACGTGGCAAAAATGCCATCATGAGCAATGATGAAAGAGAAAGTACCCTGAACCAGTTGCTGGTTGAAATGGATGGATTCAGTGGAGAAAGCGGGATCATCGTACTGGCGGCTACTAACCGTCCGGATGTACTGGATACCGCGTTGTTGCGCCCGGGACGATTTGACCGTCAGATAACCATTGACAAGCCGGACGTAAAAGGTCGCGAAGCCATTTTTAAAGTGCACCTGAAACCAATTAAAGTTTCCGAGCAGGTTGATATTCATAAACTGGCTGAACAGACTCCCGGATTCGCAGGAGCGGATATTGCCAATATTTGTAACGAAGCCGCGCTGATCGCTGCCCGTAAAGGCAAGGAAGCTGTGGACATGACTGATTTCCAGGATGCGGTAGATCGCGTAATTGGAGGGTTGGAGAAAAAGAATAAAATCATCTCTCCTGATGAAAAAAAGATCATTGCATATCATGAAGCTGGCCACGCTATCTGCGGCTGGTACCTGGAACACGCGTACCCGCTTTTGAAAGTTACCATTGTACCAAGGGGCACAGCAGCGCTGGGATATGCACAGTATACGCCGAAAGAACAGTATCTCTATAATACCGATCAGTTACTGGATCAGATCTGTATGACATTGGGTGGAAGGGCAGCTGAAGATATTTTCTTCAATAAAATTTCCACCGGTGCGCAGAATGACCTGCAGCAGATTACCCGAATTGCTTATTCCATGGTAACTGTATATGGAATGAATGAGAAAGTTGGGAATGTAAGTTTCTATGATCCGCAAAATGAAAATTCTTTCACCAAGCCATATTCTGAAGAAACTTCCAAACTCATTGACGAGGAAGTAAGGAAGCTGATAGATGTGGCTTATGACCGGACGAAGAAACTTCTTACCGAGAAGAAGCAGCAGGTGGAGATACTTGCAGAAAAATTGTTGGATAAAGAAGTACTCTTCCAGAGTGATGTGGAGCAACTGATCGGAAAGCGTCCATATGAAGAAAAGAAAACACTGGAAGTGGACGAGTCACCGAGTATTGCCTGATAGTCATGAAAGCGGCTGCATCCAAAGAATCAATTTTAAAAAAAATAAGGAAGGCGTTGAGTGAATCAACGCCTCTTCCATTTCCTTCCAGCGAAGGAAACAATTCTGTTTTTCAGCCTGCACCTGATGACCTGGATCTTTTATTTGCCGAGCAGTTCGGCAAATTACAGGGCAAGTTTGTTTTTTGTCTGAACCAGGAGGAGTTGGAATTGCAATTGACGCTGCTTGCCAAACAGAAAAATTTCCAGAAAATTTACTGTAGGGAAGAAGATTTACGGTCAGGCATAACCGAAGAAGCAGTTCGTTCAGCTTTGCTGGAAGATCAATCGCCTGAGGCATTAAAAAATTGTGATGCAGCAATTACCGGTTGTGAATGCCTGGTAGCCAGAACCGGCACAATAGTATTAAGCAGCGCACAGGCAAGTGGCCGTACTTCCAGTGTATATGCTCCGGTGCATATATGCATTGCTACATCCAGTCAGTTGGTCTACGATATCAAAGACGGACTTCGGCTATTGAAAGAAAAATATGGAACCAGTCTACCCTCCTTTATTAGTTTTGCCAGCGGTCCAAGCCGCACTGCAGATATTGAGAAAACGTTGGTAGTAGGTGTTCATGGTCCGAAGGAAGTCTATCTTTTTCTTGTTGATAATTCTTAAACCTGTTATCCATGTTATTGTTCGTCTACGGATCCCTGCGAAGAGGTTTTCATCATCCGGCTTACACCTATATCAGTCAGCATTTTGATTTTTTGGCGGATGGAAAAGTGCGCGGTGTATTATACGATATGGGAGAATATCCTGCAGCAATTCCTTCTACTGAGGACAACTGGATACTCGGAGAATTATACCGGTTAAAGCCGGAAGCAGACTGGGATTGGGCGATCGCCCAGCTGGATGATTATGAGGGAGTGGCTCCGGAGGAAGGTGAACCTGCTTTATATAAAAGGGAGATTGCCAACATTCAATCAGCCAAAGGGATAATAGTATATTTGCGGGCATGCAACTGGAAGCTGGAAAGAAAATATATTTTATCTCGGATTTTCACCTGGGTGCGCCTGATCATGCGCAGAGCCTCATGCGTGAAAAAAAAATCGTGCAGTTTCTGGAACGGATTGAACCTGAGCTGGGCCAGTTGTTTATTGTGGGAGATCTCTTTGATTTCTGGTATGAGTATAAAACGGTGGTTCCGAAAGGATATGTGCGATTGTTGGGTAAACTCGCATCCCTTACTGATAAAGGCATACCGGTTCATTTTTTCGTTGGTAATCACGACATGTGGGTGGATGGTTATTTTGAGCAGGAACTCAATATTCCCGTCTATTACGAAGAGAAAAGATTTGAATTCAATGGAAA
>JALOMU010000009.1 GCA_025455285.1 Flavihumibacter sp. | reverse complement strand
ATAATACAACAGGAAAGGATGTTTGGGTGACTCTTTTCAGCAAGGGTAAATCGGGCTGGATTGAAATTATCACGCCTGATAAAAATGCATTTGTGCAGGCTTTCGGTATACGTGATCCCCATTTCTATTTTACCGATTGGGAACCCTTGTTAAAATTATCCGGATTAAACCGGTTTGCAGTAGGCGAAAAAGACCTGGCTGGTAAATGGTCCAACGAATTCCAGGGATCCACGAATTACTATAATCTTTACACCGGATTATATACCGGGTCAACAACCTTTGCCTCGCGACAATATTTTGAGTTTCGAGCAAACAAATCCTATAACTGGGATCTGGTGATGGCTAATGGAGCCAGCGGAAGTTCTATGAAAGTAGAAAATGCCAAAGCCAGTGGCAGCTGGAAAATGCTAAACAACTGGCAGGTATGGTTCTCTGAAATTGAACGCAGTCAGAAAACCTATAATGCCTACTTCTCCTGTTTTAAAGGAGGAAGAATATTATGGCTGCAGGATGTTAGCTATGGAAGTTATACGGCTTATGGAAAAATCAGTAACTGACCAATCAATTCATCAACATGAAATTAACAGGAATACTTTTAGGAATCTTCATTTGCAGTACTTGCTTTTCACAGGATGATGCCTGTGTGGAACGCATACTTGCAAAGAACGGAGGCTGGAAAAAGGGCAGGAGTACTCTGCGGGCCAATGCAGCCAACTATGCCATTCAAAAACGGTATACCGATGCTGCACATACGATGTTGGCGGCCTATCAGCCACGAGGTGTTCAGGCGGAATGGTACAGTGTACACGGACCATTGGAACCGAACACACCCGTATCCGCTTATAGTTATGTAGTAATGGGAATGCGATACCAGTGCAAGGGCGATAGTTTATCGCTGGCACATGAAACCTATAATGTTCTCAACCTGCAGATCAATGGGAATTTCAATAATATGTTGTATGATAATTCAACGGATTACCAGGGTCTGGGTTTTCATGAATTACGGGAAGGTATACCGGAAGAAATACAGCCGGGAATTTGGAAGTTTAAGGATATTCCGACACCACTGGGATTTGGGATAAACGGGTTGAGAAAATGTTGGCTGCTAACTTATCCGGGACAATTGCCCTGGAGTTTTGTAACGCGAAAAGAATTTTTACAAACCAGGAGAAAGAATCTGTTGCGTTTGCTGAAGGAGGAAGAAGAAAATCTTCGGAAAAATCTGGAGGATCTGGAGCGCCAGAAAAAAGATATTGAAAAGATCCTCAAGAATGATCCCGATAAATGGGCGGCCTATTTGAAAAACGACTATGAGCCAGCACCCGGAAGATATCAGGAACAATTCAATAAAACCAAAAGCTCCTTAGACCGTGCCATTGAAAGAGTGAATGAACAATTGGAAGCCCCGGAATCGGAATTAAATCAAAGAGCCATAGTGGCACAGAGCAGTACGCAAGCGTATGATTATAATTTTGTACAGGAAGGTTCTCAATTCTCGCGAATACCGGTAAAGCCTAATCCTGCTTATTATAAAAAAGGACTCGGGCCATCGGTGCCGCAGTTTATGGAACTGGGTATTAAATACAATCCGGAGGATCGGGTATCCTTGTTGTTTGTACAGGAAATGGAAAAATTGATCAATTTGCAGGAACTCAAAACCTGGATTGCTGGTAAAACAAATAGTGCCGCAACAAAAGTACCTGTATCATCCATGACAACCAGTCGGATGGATAAGCCAGCTTCAACTCAACAAACAAGTGTCCAACCTGGTCAGCATAAATCTTCTACTGCAATAGGGAAAAACGGATTTCTAAGTGGTAAGCTAAGTGCTCCTGCTGGAGTATCGGTAACGCTGAGCAATAATGGAGGCAATGACCTGGCCCTTACAACTACAAAAGATAAAACCAGTTTATATACGATAACGCCGATTAAATTTTCCCTACCGGTAAAGGAAAAAGATAGCTACCAGGTAGCAATCAAAAAGATGCCATCCAATATGAAGGGGGTGGTATATCACGGCAATGGAAAAGCGCCGGAAGGAATTAGTTCCATCAGAGTGGCGATAGATTATACATATGAATTGGTAAGTCGCGCTTCCGATGAAACCTTCAGCAGTTTTTATGAATCCAGTGATCCTGCGGTAGGAGGCATGGGAGGAGAGGAAGGGCGGTATATCGTTTTTGTATCCTGGACCAAAGGATTTGCTGGAAATGATGGCAAGTACCGGCAGATATTTTGGCGCGATCGAAATACCGGGATAACAAAAATAGTATCAACCGCGTCTGATGGAACGCCGGGTAATGAAAGCAGTGCGCAGCCCACTATTTCGGCAGACGGACAAACAGTAGTTTTTGAAAGCAGGGCCAGCAATTTGGTAGCTGGTGATGAAAATAAGGTGCGTGATGTTTTTATGTGGAACGCAACTACTGGAAAACTGGAACGGGTGAGTATTCCCGAGAAAGGAGGCTGGAGCAATGGCGACAGTTATGATGCGATGGTATCGGGGGATGGCCAACAGGTTGTATTCACCTCCGATGCATCCAACCTAACGGAGATACCGAAGGGCAGGTCTCAATCGAATGTTTTTATACATAACCTGGTTAGTGGCGTAACAGAAATACTAAGTGTGGAACCTGCTACTAAAACAGGTGGCAATGCACATAAAGGCAGTATCTCGTTTGATGGCAGAAGGGTGGTTTTTTGTTCTCCAACACCTACGCTGGTGACTAACGATACGAATAACCTCTGGGATATTTTTCTGTGGGAACGTGGGAAGCAAGGCCTTCGTCGCATTAGCATGACCCAGGATGGGAGTGAACGCAACCAGGGAGATGAGTCGGGTTCCCGCAGGGTGGCGGCATCCATATCAGGCAATGGACGATGGGTTGTGTATGCTACCACTGCCACCAACATGGTTCCAGGGGATCTGCTGAAATATCAGGATGTATTTGTGTATGATATTGAAACCGGAAAATTGCAGGTAGCCAGTTTTACGGAAGATGGCAAACCGGGCAATCAGGACAGTCCGATTGAGCAGGGAGAAAGGCTGGCTATTACCCATGATGGCAGCTGGGTGGCTTTCCCAACCAAAGCAACCAACCTGGGTGTGCAGGGGTCCAATATCCTGTTATACAATACGCAAACCGGTAATAAGCAGGTGGTAACCGATACCAGGGGCAGTTATGTTGGTCGGCCTGCCATCAGCTATGCAGGAAGTTATGTGGTATTCGGAAAAAGCGAGTCCCTTGACAAACGATCCGGTGTTGCATTCGGGAGCAATGGAGGAGGGATTTTCGCGCATTTTACAGGATTGGGTTACTGCAGGGCTTGTGAGGAATGAAGCAGGTAATAAAAAATCTTCCGGATTTTTTTGGGCAGCATCGGTATACGAAAAGGAGATCCATAAATGGCGGATGGAACAGACTTATCGAATAAACTAACATGATAAGTTTAGAAATCTCTCTGACGTTAGGATGAGGTTTCCATGAGCTTTCTATGAGGTAAGAAAAAGGTAAGAATTAGGTAGGAAAAAGGTAAGGGTGAGGTAAGGAATTAATTTGGGCAATTATTGAATAATACTAAGTATTTTAGCATTTGAATCATGCCCTGGTATTTCATATCATATCATTCTGAAAGCGGAAAGCTGGTCAAAGGCTATAAGGAATTCCATATCAAGAATGTGGACGACGCTTTTGTCTACTTCCTGGGCAAAGCCAAAATGGCTGATCCCGGGCTGACTGGCTTTAATTGTGTTATGATATCCACCAAGTCGGAGGAATGGCAGGAATGGAACAGGAATCGCTATAAAACCAGGTATGGGTATACACCACCTGAGCACAGATCCGGGCCGGGGAAATACAGACCGAGAAAGGAGGGTGGATAGCACGAACTTATATTGCTTTTTCAAATCCTGAATATAGTATATCTTTATACTGATATAAGTAAAATATTGTACTATGCTAAAGGTCAAATCAAGCAGCAAGAGTAAAAGCAAACTTCACAGAAAGAGTACGATAATTCTTTCTGGTGCCACCAAGAAACCGGAGAATCAAATGACGCCAATTGAAAAGATGGAAAGATTGAGTTTGGGAATTAGCAAAAAAGAACTGGAAGCATTAAAGACCAGAACAGCGCTTGATTATGATAAACTGGCAAAGCTGCTTTCTGTGACGAGGGCTACCCTTATTAATAAACCTAGTACAGAAAAATTCAATAGCGCTTTAAGCGAACGGATACTTAGTCTGGCAGATATTTATTCATATGGATACGAAGTGTTTGAAAACGAAGAGAAATTTAATCAATGGATGTTCAGGGAAAATAGTGCTTTAGGTGGAAAAACACCCTATGAAGTATGTAACAATCAGTTTGGTAGAGAAGAAGTAAAGAATATTATTGGCAGAATTGACTATGGGGTATACTCCTAATCTAATACAGCATGTTTGTCTACAGGCTTAGCAGAACTAAATTTAGTCAGGATCTTTCTGGAAAAAGTACAAGGTTATTTAATGGGCAATGGAATCATATCCTCACTCCTTGTGTTTACACCTCAGAAAGTAGAGCGCTTGCTTTATTAGAATATACTGTTAATGTAACTATTGAAGATATTCCGAGATCATTGAGTATGATAACCTATGAAATACCGGACAAAACCATGCATGAATTAACAATTGCTCAGCTTCCTGGAAATTGGAGAGAATCTCCTGCGCCATCTTCCACAAAAGATTTTGGAACGGATCTTCTAATTCGTGCTGAATCACCAATCATCAAAATACCATCAACAGTAATTCCACAGGAATATAACTATTTGCTTAATCCTAAACATAAAGACTCGGAAAATTTTCGAATTATTCAGGTGGAGGACTTTGTTTATGATCTAAGAATTAAAAAGTTATAAAGTATAAATTATCAGGAAATCCCTATATATTAGTACGATCTAACAAGGGCAATAAGTATGATTTTCTACGGAACTAAGTCAACACAAATCGGCACAGAAAACCTCTTTGACAAGTGCTCCAATTGCGGAACACAGAATAGTATGGAAATGTTGGTATTTCAGAAATACGCCCATGTGTATTGGATTCCATTTTTCCCAATCGGCAGAACAGGAGCAACCCATTGTTCTAATTGCAAACAGGTAGTACAAAACAAAGAGTTTACCGAAAACCTGAAAGCCAGTTATTCTAATTTAAAGTCTGGCAGTAAAACTCCGGTTTGGATGTTTTCCGGTCTAGCCCTTATTGCGTTGTTAATTACCTGGGGCTCCGTAGTAGGTAAGCAAAATGATAAAAAATACGCTCAATTGATTATGTCTGCTGAAAAAGGAGATATCTATGAAGTTAAATTAGACTATAAACAATATACCCTGCTGAAAGTGGATAAGGTACTTGGGGATACCGTTTTTGTGCTGCTAAATCAATATGAGACGAATAAGAGCAGGGGACTTTCAGACATAAAAAGGAAGGGAGACCAGGCTTTTATTCAGGAACCTTTGCCTATGCTGAAAACTGAATTGAAAACAAAACTTGAAAAGGGTGAAATAATAGGAATTGACAGGGATTAATATTTCATAAATGGAACCCGCAACAAAACTCCGGTTGATTAAGTTGTTGCATACCCTTATTTGGGTGTTCTTTAATTTCGTGATATTTTATATTCTCTATGCTGTCTTAGCGAACCGGATTAATTTTTGGTTATGGTTCTGTTATGGATTAATAGTCCTGGAAGGAATCGTTTTGGTATTGTTCAACATGTATTGCCCATTAACAGTTTGGGCCAGGAAATATTCCAATTCAAACCGGCATAATTTTGACATCTATTTGCCGGAATGGCTGGCCAAATACAATAAGCTTATTTATACTTCGATAGTTGGAGTTTCATTTGTAATTCTTATTTATCGGTTAATTCAATAGAAACTAAGATTGGCTTAGGATAATCTGACGTTTCTCCTTATTCGTTATTGTAAAAACATACACAAAATGAGCAGTAACACAACAATAGAAACCCTTCATTTATTTCCCATTCTGGACAGAAAACTAATGGAGCTTTTAAAATCGCTTACATCTGATGAATGGGATATGCAAACAGTTGCAAAAAGTTGGAAAGTAAAAGATGTAGCGGCTCATTTGCTGGATGGTAATTTAAGAGGTTTGTCGATTTCAAGAGATGCTTATTTCGGTGAAAAATCTGAAAATATCCACACGTATCGAGACCTTGTTGATTTCTTGAATCAATTAAATATGACTTGGACTAATGCTACTAAAAGATTAAGTCCGCAGGTAATTACGGATCTTTTAGAAAGTTCAGGGAAAGCGTATTATGAACATTTGAAAACACTTTCCCCTTTTGATGACGCCGTTTTTTCTGTTGCGTGGGCGGGGCAAGAAACTTCTCCCAACTGGTTTCATATAGCAAGAGAATACACGGAAAAATTCTTACATCAACAACAAATCCGGGATGCTGTTGGCAAACCAGGCATTATGACCAGAGAATTATTTTATCCATTTATCGATACCTTTATGTATGCCTTTCCACAAGCCTTCAAGGAAGTGGAAGCAGAAACCGGAACTATAGTTTCCATTGAAGTCGCAACAGATATCGGTGGAAATTGGAGTATCATCAAAAATGAAAATGGCTGGAACCTGGAAAAAAGCAACAACCTGCAGGCAAGTGCTAAACTATTCATTGATCCAGAAACAGCCTGGAAGTTGTTTTCAAAAAGTTGGAAACCAGAACATGTAATCTACAAAGTAAAAATGTATGGTGATAGCAATCTGGCTAAACAAACATTAAACTTGGTTGCAGTTATGGCGTAATGCCAAATAGGTTTTTCCTTATATTGTTAAATATTTTACTTCCAAATGGTATTATGGGGCTAGACAGTGTAGAATTATTGATGGACATTGAAGATTACTTCGGGGTAACTATATCCAATTCAGAAGCAGAAAAAATATATACAGTTCAGCAAATGGTTGATACTCTTGCAAATCTGCTGATTATTAAGGATGAAAATACGGATTTGCGGGATGCTATTTTGGAACGCGTCAATCATGCCCTTATAAATTCGGGAATATCTTCAAGCCCGATTAGTCCTTTAGATTTTATATCCTCGTACCTTTCGCCTGATAATAAAGAAAGCTGGGATGCTTTTGTCAGTGAATTGCAACTCAAAGTTCCCAAGCCGGATACAATCAAAGAGAATAGAACTAAATTTCTGAATAAATTAATGAAGATTGTTCATCTTCATCCCCAGTATGACTGGCGTTTAATAACCGCAAATCAATTCATAGATGCTATTTGTGCTATGAACTATAAAAAATTTTTAAATCCTGGGCAGATTAAAAGCAAATTTGAAATCTATGCAGCAGTGTGTGCTATCACGGTCAAAACAATAGGAGTGGACTATTATGAAGTAACTCCGGAAAAATCGTTTACATCTGACCTGGGAATTGATTAAACTGTACTACTTATGGTTTCATTGGCTGTTCCCAAACCAATTTGCCTTGGTTATCGAAATACTTGATTCCAGTAAAGGATGCTTTGTTTTGGAAAAGTTCCCCAGGTTTCTTCGACATACCAATCCGAAGGCTTCCATTTTCGTCAGCAATAATTAATGCTTTACTACCATCCTCCAGGGTCATCATGTGCATGGCTTCCCCGGATTCATCATCGAAACCAATTCCTTGCCGGGTTTTGCCTTCTGCTGTTGTATTAACTCCAGCACCACCTCGTTCCCAACCCTTTTTATTATTGAAGAGGATACCGGATATTTCATACATACGTACTCCTGCATTGGCATCGGCTAAATTTTCACCAACCAGTACTTCGTCAAATCCTTCCTCATTCATGAAGATGATACCATTGGATGCGTTTTTATATTTTTTATACCAACCCATATATTGATTAGGGTCATCGAATTGGCTGGCCCAATGTTTTCTGACCAATGCGGTATCTGTTCGTACCCGGTTTTTGGAAAAGGGGACAGGTGCGCCTATTAGAATTCTATCTTTCCCATTCGCATCTTCGATGATGATGCCTTTTGCGCGAATGAGATCAAATCGATTGAGTTTAGTAAAGGAAACAGTTACTATTGCAATAACCATTAAAAGAAAGGATCCCAAATAGAGTTGCTTAGTTCGTACATGCGCTCTTTTTAACTTGATCAGTTCGTTTTGGATGGAATTATTGTCCATAGTTCAACAGGTTTTGAGTAGGACGTTCCATTTCTAATTATGTTACATCTGGTTTAGATATTTCAAAAATATTTTTCTATAAAAAATTTATCAGTCAAATAGGTGGATCGCCATTGTTCATTTTCTTTATCAAGTAACAACGCTTCGGAAAATCCAATGGTGTAAAAACATATTCGTTTATCTCTTGACAGGCTCATATGCTTAAGGAATGCTGTTTCATTTTGTAAAAGTTTATTTCTAAGGTCTGGAAAGGGAGTATAGTCAGGGAGTGATTTCATTTCATCCGAGGGAGTATATCCATCTAGGTAGGTTAAAAATTTATACTCAGTATACCTGGCAATGCCTTCCTGCCAAATTTGAAAGGATAAATACTTGTAATCAGCAGGTTTCAAATTTGCTTTCAACTGCTCTCTTTCTTTTAGGTAAATATTGAAGTAATGGTTAAAGTTCTTATTCATTCTATTAACTACGGCATGATGCAAGGCTCTTGTAAATTGGTTGAAAAGGCTATTGACTTTTTCATCTTCATACGGAAAGGGATAATTTAATTGCCAACTACCGGTTGAGTCGCCGCCGGACAAATTCAATTCCTCAACATTCGAATAATACCCCTTTGAAGAAAATTGATACTGATGAAAATGTTCATGCAATAAAGTAATTGTCCATTCACTGGATGACTTATTCGTTTTTTCCGGAACTCCAATAACGATGCATGGTACTCCATTAACTGCCGGAAAGGTTGCCAGAAGTTTATCTGAGAATCGTCTGCTTCGGAAATAAATTTTTGTTTTTAAAATGGTGTCATTTTCCGAAAGCTGAAAATCAGAGGAAGGGTAGGGATGATTAACCAAAAATTCTGTATTGTCTGATACCAGTAATACCACAAATGGCAATTGGCGCATGTTTTTCCAAATCTGCTCTCCATTCTGTTCTGAAATAAGAATGGCTTCCCGAATCCGTATCTTATCCTGATAACGCATTAAAGGAGGGGTAGAACTGTAAGCAGAGATAAAACTGCTTAAAAATAAGATAAACAACAAGCAATTCCGGATTATACTTCTTCGGGGCATTGACGAATATTTTACTTCAAATTAAAATATTCGGTAATTCAATACGTTACCCTATGGTAAGAACCCTGGCTCAACGACTATTTCAAAATTTCCTACAGGCATTTATCATCAACCTTAAGTTGGGGCTCTACGGTTTTGAAGGTATTTTCGGTCACTTCGATCAGACCTATATAACCATTGAAAGCCTTTGCAACGGAGTTGAATTTTATGTAGTAGGTCTTGCCTGCTTCCAGCATTACCTGAATATCCCCTCTTTTATCTCTGTTAGGTTTGTTTCCATTCCATTGTGTATGGAAGGTATAGTTGCCGGGTGCCACATCGTGTATCGAATAACGTTTGTTATTCAGCTTGCAGAGCAGCTCCTCATCTTTAAAAATGGAGCAGGAGACTGCAGATCCTTCATGCATACCCTCCCGGATGAGATAAACTTTAGCCGTTTCTGTTTGTGCCTGACCGTTGATGGAAAAACTTAAGAAGAAAACGATTCCCAGCAGGAATTTCATAACCTTTGTTTGGATTAAAAATAACTTGGGTGCTGGCAGAAAGCTTTTCTTGTTTAATAGATTTGGCCGTTAAGGATCTTTATCGTGAACGAATGTTTTCTGTTCCAAATAACCAGTTTACAATATTTTTACAATCTGTATCGTTTTGACTGCAACCCCTTATATGAAGAAAATTCTACTCGTCATCTTGTGTTTTGTGACCGCCTTGTCCCTTAGCAGCCAAAACAAAACAAAGGAACAGCTACTTCTGGATAAGTACGCTTCAGCGTATGCCAAAACTTATAATTTTAATGGTGCAGTTCTGATTTCAAGGGACAGTAAAATTATTTATCAGAATGGCTTTGGATCTACCAACCGGGAATGGTCTGTTCCCAATACAACCTATTCTAAATTTCCAATAGCATCCTTAACTAAGCAATTTACTGCAGTGGCAATTTTGCAATTGGTGGAGCAGGGAATGCTGTCGTTAAACGATCCCATCGTCAAATTCTTTCCCGATTTCCCCAGGGGTGATAGCATTACCATTCATATGTTGCTGAATCATACAGCTGGCATAAAAGATTTTTCTCAGTATCCCGAGCTCTTTGACCGTGAATTTTCCTATCCACATGAAGTTTTAAGAGATACCATTATTAATCTGATCAAAAAGCTTCCTTTAAATTTTGCGCCAGGCAGCTTTTGGGGATACAGCAATACGAATTATGTGTTGCTTGGTTACATAATGGAACTCATCACCGATGAACAATATGACCGGTATATTAAAGCAACTTTTTTTAAAGAGTTGAACATGAAGCAGAGCAGGGTTTTATACCAGGATTCCATAATACCCAATAAAGCATACGGGTATAGCGGAATTTTTCCTCTTTTAAGAACAGAATCTAAAGTTCCGTATAGCTATGTTCATAGTCACGGTGGATTGGTTTCAACTGTAAAAGACTTATTTAGTTGGAATCAGGCACTTCATGGTGGAAAATTGTTGAAACGTGAATCCTATACCAAAATGCATACGCCCAACCAGCCAGGCAAAGGCGCGGGATACGGTATTTTTGTAGATAATTTTATGGACCATAAGGTCTATTTGCACAATGGCAATATCCCCGGATACAGTTCTACCATGATTTATTTCCCGCATAACAAAAGCTCCATTATTATTCTTTCCAACCGGGAAACAAATCTTGATTTTTTTGCAAAGGGGCTGGCGGGTATATTGTATGATAAACAAATCGTTATTCCATATAAGCATAAAAAGATAAACAGTTCCAATCTCAAGGATTTTGAGGCTAAGTTCGAAACGCCTTTTCCTTTTGAAGTGGTTGAAAAGGAGGGAAGACTGCTGCTCAATATGGGAAGAGAGTTGGAACTACGACCTGAATCAAAGAATAAATTATTCGTATCGGAACCTGATATAGACATCCAGCTCGAGTATGCTTTTGATGCAAATCGCAAAATTCAACGTGTTTACCTTATTGAGGGAGGAGTGAAAACTCAGGCTACACTTCGTCCGTAATTTGTATGGTAAATATTTTCAATTGGCTGAATGACTTGAATGATAAGCGTAAGCTGCCATACCAACCTGCTCTATGTGCAACGCATGTTGCTTTGGGTAAGTCCCTTTGATTCTGTTTTCAACTGTTGTGCTTTCAAATTTTTTTTATAAAAAGTTGAAGCTTTTCTCTATCAGCTTTTGGGGTTCCGATTGCTCTATACCTATGCATGGTCTATCACCATTAAAGGATGGCGTATCCTTTCCATTATTTCCGATGATTGGTATCTCAACTAATGCGCTTCCAGGCAGTTTTCTCTTATATAAATAGGTGTTGAATTAAAAAGTAACTACGGGTGCGGCAATAGTAAAGCTACCGATATTGTTGGCAACCGCTTTTGTAGAAGACACCTGCCTGTTACCTCGTTTTATTATGATGGTTAGTTCCTGGCCTGCAGTTCCACCATTTCCTGATACCGCAAGGATCGCTGCAGTGATATTGCTGGAATACGTTAGCTCTTTTGTCCAAGGTATAGAACTTACTTGTTCATTTGTGGTGCCG
>JALOMU010000363.1 GCA_025455285.1 Flavihumibacter sp. | reverse complement strand
AGGGCAAGCGTTAATCCCATAACCAGGTGCATGGCGGCAAATCCAATGGCCCATGGACCCCAACCCACCAGGTAAACCGGAATGGCAATATAAAAAATCAGGTATAAAACTTTACTTAACCAGAATACCACATGATCCTGCAGACTCATTTTCTGCAAAGGAGTGGTATACACTTTTTGTTTCAGGTATTTGTTGAAATCCATGATGAACACCCAGGCGAAGGAGGAAATCGCATAAACAAGCACCACGTAAATATGCTGGTAACGATGTGCTGGCACCCATTTCTGGCTTCTGCACTGGCGCATCAACGGACTCTTGGCAATATCATCATCCATGCCATCCACATTGGTGTAAGTATGGTGCAGGATATTGTGTTTGAATTTCCAGATAAAGGCGTTTCCTCCCAGGGCGTTGAGGCTGAGTCCCAATAGTTCGTTTACCCATTTGCGTTGGGAATAACTACCATGACAGGCATCGTGCATTACATTAAAACCGATACTGGCTAATATGGCTCCAAGTAAACCTGCCAGCAGGACTTGTACGCCCCCCGGAATATTTACCGTCAGTAACAAGACATAGATCAACAAAGCTGCAGGAATCAGAATGGCAGTTTTTAGATAGAGTTCCAGGTTTCCTGTTTTCTTAATTTGTTTCTCTGAGAAATACTGATCAACTTTAGTTTTCAGAGATTGGGCAAACGAATTTTGTTTGTTATTAAAACTTACTTTGGGCATATAGGGTTACTGTTCCTTTAAATTCAATTTTTGCAATATAAACTATTCTTGTATGCTCCTGTGTTAATGTTTAAGCTTTCTGCGGATCAATTCCCGGATTTCCTGCTGTTCGGTTATAGTGGAAAAGGCATCCTTGGGAATCAGAAAGAAGGATCGGCTATCGAAATACAGGTGAAAAAAATAGGGTGTTTCCACAAATTTACTGAACCTGGACCAGGGCCAGACCTGCCTTCCCCTTTCGGTTTCCAGTGTTACTTCTTGCTCCTGAAACTGCATCAGGAAATCATCCCGGAAAGTCTGTGATTTTTTATATACACTATTGGGTAACAATCGCCATATGACCAGCATAAGAATCATCCAAATAGTGGAAAAGAATACAAACGACAGTGGGTTCACCTTTTTGAAGTACAGTAGCACGGCAGCAGCAATGGTAAATACATTCACCAGGATTACCAGTATCCTGATTTCAGGCCGGGTGAAAAAATGATAGCGGAGTGCCTGGATAACCTGCTTTCGGTCGTAGGTAAAGGATATTTGCATGAATTATCTGGCTTTGAGGTCTTTTTCATTGATGCTCCAGTTACCCAGGTCTTCTCCTTTCACGCCCAGGAACTGAACCGATAGCTGACGGCTACCACGAGCACCTGTAACCGAAATTTTTCCATAATTCTGTTTTTGATCAAGTCCGAAAACCCGGTAGGGATTATCTTTTTCTGCGGCACCAAATACATGTGTACCGGAGGTCAGGGGAGATACGGTTAGATCATACAATGGATAATTGTTGATCCGGTTGACTTTAATGATTTCTGAATGATGACGATCCCCTGTTAGGAAAAGAATGCCACTGATTTTCTGCTCCTCAATAAAGCCGGTTAATTCATTGTATTCTGCCGGGAAATCGAGTAGTTTATCAAAAGGAGAAACAGGATTCAACACCTGGCTGCCAACTACAATAATTTTAAAGCTTGCCTGGCTGGCCACAAGGGCATTTTTCAACCAATCGAGCTGCTCTTTACCGAGCATCTGTTTATCCGGATTCGGTTGTCCGTTTATGGTAGCAGGCATATCGTCTTCTGTTCTCCAGGTACGATCATCCAGCAAAAAGAAATCCACATCACTATAAGATACTTTGGTGTAAATGCCTTCGCGGCCATTGCCATAAGAAGGATTTGCCCAATAATTTTTAAATACTTCCCGCGTGGTAGGTTTCAGGTGGTAACTTTTACCAAGATCATTCGGACCATAGTCGTGATCATCCCAGATTGCGTAATGCGGCATTGCTTTTAAAAAAGGTTGAAGAACTGGCATACTGCGGTCTCTGCTTGCCCGATACCACAATCCCCATTCGGAGGTATAATCAACTTCCCTTGTGTACCAGTTATCACCCAGCCACAACATAAAGGCGCTTTTTTCCCTGGCCATCGTTTCAAAAATAGAGGAATCAAGGCCGTAGGGTTTTCCGGGGCGATCAAATTCCGGCTCATTGAAATAGGTACAACTTCCCGTCAGGAAACTGAAATCAGGTGCCGGCTTCCGCCATTGCCATAGTTCACGGGTAGCAAACTCACCGGAGTAACTACTTTCCTTTCCATTAATAATAATTCTGTATTCGTAGGAAGTGCCGGGGTCAAGGCCTCCTATTTCTGTTTGAACCGGATTAAAATCCGCCGACCCGACAACAGACCCTGTATTCAGGACTTTGTTTTTTGCCTGGCTGCTATTTCCTTTTTTCCAGTACCGGATGGCCAGTGTTTTTACTTGAGGTGCCGGTTCCATCCAAATTTTTGCAGTGCGGTAATCGTTCTGCCCCAGCATAGGTCCGGATAACAATCCACCTTTTGATTGTGCATTCGCAAGAACGGTCCAGAGCATCGCCACCACCAAAACAAAGCCTTTCATATTTTTTGTTTGAACCTGCAAAGTAGTAAAAGCCCCATAACAAAATACCCCCCATTCAGCAGAATGAGGGGTATATTTTGTCAATTCATTTAACCAATCAGGCTTATCGGATAGCCCTGCAGTGCTTGTACCGACCGCTTGCCGCTTCCGCGGGTGAAACAGCCTTGCAAGATGCGAGGAATACCACTATAGCCAGAACAGCCAGGAGTTTTTGCATAGTCTCGGATTTCGTGAATAAATAACGTTTTTCAAACGCCAATTCTATGCCAATAGTATGTAACCCCTCCTTCTGTCATCTAAGTGTATAATTGATAATCAATCTTTTAGAAAATCAGCTACATAAATTTTTCGACGAGCGAACCAAAATTGTATGGAAGTCTTTACTACCTGAAGGCCATATTTAATGCTGGCGCTAAATCCAATTGACGAAGCTTCTTCAAAATACCGGGTAGGACAAGATACCTCTCCAACCCTCATTTTTTTATAAATCGCTTTCGCAAGCAGTTGATTGTCAAATGAAAAATCATCCGAAAAGGTTTCGAAATGCAAGCTACGAAGCGATTCAGCCGTGTAGGCCCTATACCCGGTATGAAATTCTGTTAGTTTTGAACCAAGTAATAAATTCTGAAAAAAAGTTAGCATCCGGTTTCCAATATATTTATACAAGGGCATACCGCCCTGCAGTGCTCCATTTCCAATAATCCGCGAAGCAATGACGATATCATACAATTGAGAAGCAATCATATGAGCCATTGCAGGTATTAATACTGGTGTATACTGATAATCAGGGTGAAGCATAATGATGATATCTGCATTTGCTTCCAATGCTTTTAGGTAACAGGTTTTTTGATTGCCGCCATAACCTAAATTCTTTTTGTGGGTCAATATTTTGGATATACCTAATTCCCTGGCCAGCTCGATGGTAGCATCTTCACTTTTGTCGTCTGTCAGTATGACTTCGTCCACAATATCCAAAGGAATCTCCTGATAGGTCTGACGTAGTGTTTTAACAGCATTATAAGCAGGCAATACCACAACTAGTTTTTTATTATCAATCATACCAGGATTTCTTTATTATTCCGGAACATAAACTGAATACATGTATTTATCAGGGATTAACTTCCTGAAAGGAACCATTCGTTGAGAATACCAATCATCTGCCATCCTTTTATTATTCGTTACATAAATTGCCTGAATCGGTTTATCAGGAAATGATTTTTGATACTTCACGCGATATGCATCAAAATAAAAATAAATACCCCTTTCTCCAAAATCATCAAATACAAAAATGGGGAGACCGGTTTTTTGCTGAAGGTCCATTGCCAATTTTGTTGCCTCCAGCGGATTATAATTAAACATATAATAATGATGACGCAAACTCATGGAGGTTTCTGATCTTAAATTATCCTCCACCGTATCTTTCCATGTATCGAAAAACCCATATAAAAAACATACAATAGTCCCAATTTGCCATAACCTGAACCAACGAAAGTTGACTGATTTAAACAGATTATAAAAAAGCAAGCCGGTTACAATTGAAAAAACAGGAATAAGGGGTATAAAAATACGCTGGACAATAATGGGTCCATGTATAAAAAAGAATACAAGTGGCAATAGAAACAATCCAACTAATACCAGTATTTCCGCTTGTTGTCCTTTTGGGAAAAACTGCATTCGTTTGTGAAAAAATAATAAAATAAAAAAAATGAGAAGCCAGAATAAAAAACGGAAATGTGAGAAATGATACGGTATAGAAAATAACTGATATAAATGAGGCCAGTGAAACAGATCAAAACTGTCAAGGTAAATATTGGGTGGCTGCATGGATTGAAGCCATAAATAATATCCTGTCAATCCAAGAATAAGTATGCTGTGCAAAATGTTTATCAGAAAAATTCTTTTGGCGTTGACATTTCCCAAAGAATCCCTGAATGCCTGTATAAAATCAATAAAAAGGATAAAACTTAAGGCACCCAAAAAATATATATTTGTTGGCAACAATAGCATCAACAAAATAGAATAAATGCCTAATTGACAAATTTTTCCGATGTTTTTATACAAGCCCTTCCTTAATTCGTGAAAAGTAAATACCTGTAAAGTCACCAGTAACATACCTAGTGAATATCCCCTGGCCTGCATTGAGAAGTCTATAAAAATTACACTTGTTAAAAAAACAAATACAATTAGATAAGCGGCGTCCTTCCCATAATTTTTCCTGGATTTCCTGTATAACAGGACTATTGAAAGCAAACTAAATAAACCTGAAAGAGATCTTAGCAAATACGGTTTTTCCAGGATTTCTGAAAATGTCAACAGGTTGTTTGCTTTTAGAAAAATACTACATAAAAAATTGTAGAGAATATGATTATTTGTCGAGTGGTAATCAAATAAGATTTTATTTATTGGAACTAACTGATAATGAGAAATACTATAAAGTTCATCCTGCCAGAATTCATTGAATGATAGATAAACGAATTGAGCTAATACTATAATAAAAAGCAGATATAAAATTGTATAGTCGAATTTTTTGATCATACATTCAGAATCATTAAATAAGAAAAGCCCCGGGTAGAAACCAGGGGCTTTGTTTCTATTAGAAACCGTCCATGTAATTCATTTGGTACTAGCTACATCCGAGGCTGTTGCCACAGTTCAGACATTTATAGCAGGTGCCGCTTCGAATGGTCAGATGGCCGCAGACATTACAAGCCGGAGCATCACTCTGCATGGACTTGTTTGCCTGGTTTAACGCATCATAACCGCTTGCTGCACTTGCCTTTATAGCAGTTGGTTTGGCTGATTTGGTAGCTTCCGGCTGTTTGGTACCGGCCACAACCCGTACATCACTCAATTCAGGTGTTTTTTTTTCAAACTCCCTTGCAGGTACTTCATCCCACTCATCTTCCCCGGTATTCATCACTTCCGGTTTGTCCAGCACATGTACCAGATCGGTCCGATCCAGGTATTCATAGGCCAGTGAACGGAAGATAAAGTCCACAATGGAAGTAGTGCTCTTGATATTCGGATGGTCTACCATACCGGCTGGCTCAAAGCGCGTAAATACAAATTTTTCCACGAACTCTTCCAGGGGAACGCCATACTGTAAACCAATAGAAATTGAAATTGCAAAGCAGTTCAGCATGCTGCGCATGGTAGCTCCTTCCTTGGCCATATCGATGAAGATCTCACCCAGTGTACCATCACCATATTCACCGGTTCTTACAAAGAGCGCCTGACCATTGATTTTCGCTTTCTGCGTATAACCCCTGCGTTTAGCTG
>JALOMU010000362.1 GCA_025455285.1 Flavihumibacter sp. | reverse complement strand
TGCTACAATAGCCCCGCCATGTGCGCAATGTTTCAGTAAGCTTTCGTCAACTGTAAAACCTGCTTCCCTGTAGGCCCGTCGGTAGCCTTTCAGTCGCTCTTGCGTCATGGCCAGTTGAGGCGGACTTGTAATATGAGCTATACGCCGGTAACCCTGGTTAAGCAGGTGTTTGGTAAGTTCAAATGCACCGCCCTCATTATCGGATTGTACAATATGGGTAGAGAGGCCTTCACAGATTCTGTCAAAAAAAACAATGGGCAGTCCGCGTTCATGATAGGGCTCCAGGTGTTTGACATCCCTGGTTTCAGTTGAGACAGAAATTAGCAGGCCATCAATCGCCCGCATGGTAAGATGGTCAAGGGCTTTTTTTTCATTTTCCAGTGATTCATTGGTTTGCGTGATGATCACCAGGTATCCTTTGGAAGACGCAACCGACTCGATACCATTGATGACTTCACCCAAAAAACTGTTGGGAATGGTGCATAATACCAGGCCAATACATCTGCTGTTTTTATTCTTCAGGCTCTGGGCCAGCAGGTTGGGGCGATAATTATGCTCCCTGGCATACGCGAGCACTTTTTCCCTAACGGGTTCAGATATCTGGTAGCTTCCTTTCAGTGCCCTGGATACAGTAGAGTACGAAAGATTCAGCGCTTTCGCAATATCTTTTATGGTAATCGATTGAATATTCACTAGTTTTTCTACAGTATATTTAAAGAATATTGCTCGCCTAAAATTACAATCAATGGGGAATAGCACCGGAACTAATTTCGCCGTACGTGTTTCTCTTATCGCTGCACTGGGTGGTTTTCTTTTTGGATTTGAAACTGCCGTTATATCGGGTGCAGAAAAAACAATTCAGTCGTTGTGGAATCTGAGCTCAGGATGGCAGGGATTTACAGTTGCCTCCAGCCTGATCGGAACAGTCATCGGCTCCCTGATTGCAGGTATGCCTGCACAGCGGTATGGAAGAAAAAAAGTACTGCTTATTATCGCATTTTTATACCTGTTATCTGCGATTGGATGTTCACTTACTTCCATTTGGGAATTATTTATTTTGTTTCGCTTTATAGGCGGATTGGCAGTAGGTGCATCCTCTGTGGTAGGACCTATGTACATATCTGAAATTGCCCCAGCAAACATCAGAGGAAGACTGGCGGGTTCTTTTCAATTGAATATTGTAGCAGGTATTTTCGTAGCCTACCTCACGAATTTTTTGTTTGTTGGTATGGGTGAAGATTCCTGGCGATGGATGCTGGGCGTGATGGTGGTTCCTTCTCTGCTCTTTGCTATTTTGTTGCGAAGCATACCTGAAAGTCCGCGTTGGTTATGGATCAATGGAAAGCCGGACGAAGCAAAAAAAATCTTTGAGCGAACCGGTGATTTGCAGGCTATTGCAGAGATACAGGATGAAACCAGTAGTGCTATCAGCCTGGTTCCGGAAAAACTGTTTACTTCGAAATTCAGAAAGCCCATTTTGTTTGCTGTACTACTAGCGATGTTCAATCAACTGGCAGGCATCAATGCAATTTTATATTACGCTCCACGCATATTTGAAATGGCGGGATTTTCCCAGGCCGACGCCTACTTACAACCTGTTTATATTGGAGCTGCCAACCTGCTGTTTACCCTGCTGGCTATGACCATGATTGATCGGTTTGGCAGAAAAAAACTGCTGATTATCGGTTCACTGGGTATGATCTTGTTTTTGGGATTAACAGCGATGGCTTTCAGAGGAGATATGGCAGGTAATCAACTGGTATTGATTTACCTGATTGGCTTTATTGCCTTCTTTGCTTTTTCACAGGGAGCTGTAATCTGGGTTTTCATTGCAGAAATTTTTCCCAACTCGGTGCGCTCGCAGGGAGGATCATTGGGCAGTTTCACACACTGGATCATGGCAGCCATTATATCCTGGACCTTCCCGATTATCGTGGAAGGGAGTCCGCAGGGTGGTTATTACTCCTTTCTTTTTTATACTGTGATGATGGTATTGCACCTGATCTTTGTAGTTCGTTTTCTTCCTGAAACAAAAGGTAAAAGCCTGGAACAGATCCAGCAGGAGCTTGGTATTGAGAAGTGAAAATCGGCTCCGTGAAAACGTTTGCACAATTAAATAGCAGACGCTGCCGGTGTTTTGGTTGCTGAATCCTTAGTTTAGCCAGTAATGCAAAACAGTATGGAAATCCGCTTTCAGCAAAGCCCGAAAGAAACCCGGTCGATGGGAACTTCAGAGCTAAGGGAAAATTTTCTGATAGAAAGCCTGATGCAACCCGATCAGGTTACACTTGTGTATTCTCATTATGACCGGATGATCATTGGAGGTATTGAGCCTGTGAGCCAGGCGCTTGAATTACCTAACCATCCTGAACTCAGAGCGGGATTTTTCCTGGAAAGAAGGGAAGCTGGAATTATTAACGTGGGTGGCAAAGGAAGTATTCTTGCAGACGGACAAACCTATGAACTAGATAAACTGGATTGTCTCTATATCGGCAAGGGGGTTCAAGCAGTATCATTTCAGTCCTTCGATTCATCCAGCCCCGCCATTTTTTATCTGCTATCAGCTCCCGCGCACTCAGCATATGCAACCAGGCTGATGAAAAAA
This sequence comes from Flavihumibacter sp., assembly GCA_025455285.1. Lineage (GTDB taxonomy): Bacteria > Bacteroidota > Bacteroidia > Chitinophagales > Chitinophagaceae > Flavihumibacter. The sequence continues at coordinate 603 of JALOMU010000362.1, read as the reverse complement.
GAAGAAGTGGTACCGGTTCAGATGGGTTCTTCTTCCACTTCCAATCAGCGAACCATTTATAAATACATTTTTGAAGAAGGCATTCAGAGTTGTCAGTTGGTGATGGGACTTACAGTGCTTGCCGAAGGCAGTGTCTGGAATACCATGCCTGCGCATACACATACCCGTAGGATGGAAGCTTATTTTTATTTTGATCTGGATCCCAGCCAGCGGGTACTGCACCTTATGGGAGAACCCGCCGAAACCCGTCACCTGGTGGTAGCCAATCACGAGGCTGTTATATCCCCGCCCTGGTCGATTCACTCCGGCTGCGGAACTGCCAGCTATTCCTTTATCTGGGGCATGGCCGGAGAGAATTATACCTATACAGATATGGATCCTGCTCCCATTGATAGCCTGAAATAACGAATCCCGACTGCCATGCGAACTATTTTTCATTTATTCTTTCTGTCACTGGGAATTGTAATAAGTGGCTGCTCCCCGCAAAAAGGAAGTATTTCCATGGAGGTGGAAAATCCGGCCGAAACAGGTCAATCTTCTGCACTTGTGATTCTATCACGTTCGGCTGTTACAAAAAAAGCCAGTGGGAAACCTGCCCCTTTT